>CAKZYD010000219.1 GCA_937884085.1 uncultured Sphingomonadales bacterium
ATCAAACATGCTGGCCTTGCCATGGCGGCACATGGCGGTTCGATCATTGCCATGTCGTCTGTCTCTGGTGAAGTCGGTGTGCCAGGGATCGGCGCTTATTCCGCCAGCAAGCATGCTATTGCGGGATTGGTCAAAGTCGCTGCTGCCGAGCTTGCGACGGCCCAGGTCAGGGTCAATTCTATTGCGCCTGCCCCCATCGATAATGACATGATGCGCGCTATTGAAAGCAAGGCCTCACCAGACGACCCTTCAGCGGCCAAAACAGGGTTTTCAGGTCTCATTCCCATGGGCCGCTACGGCACCAATGAGGAAGTCGCCAATTTGGTCACGTTTCTTGCCAGCGACGAAGCGAGCTTTTGCACCGGGTGTAACTATGCCGTCGATGGCGGCTTTCTTGCCGTCTAAGGACTGATAATGATCGATACAGAGCCTCAACTGGCTGAGCTCCTTGAGAAACGAAAAGCCCGCCGCTGCGAGCCGCCGTATGTCCCCCAGGAAGATGGCGCGGTCCAAGGCCTTTTAGAGGCCTTTTTCAAAACCGAAGCGCCGGGCATGACCGTGAGCGATGTCGCCCGCTTGGGCGGCGGCGCGTCCAAAGAGCAGTTCATTTTCACGCTCATGGGTCAAGACGCGTCTGCCAAACGCTATGTGTTGCGGATGGACCCGACAGAAGCGATCACAGAGACCAGCCGATCGCGCGAATTTGAGATACTCAAGGCCTTCCAAGGCGTCATTCCTGTGCCTGACCCCGTTTGGCTCGACGACGACGGCAGCGTGTTCCCGCGCCCTGCCGTCATCATGGAATTCGTCGATGGCGTGACCAAACCCTCTAACAGCAGTTTGAAAGTGACGGGCCTGGGCACCGTCCTCGGCGATCCGCTGCGCGATCAAATTCGGCCGCAATATCTCGATATGCTTGCCAAGATCCATAATTTTGATTGGCGCGGCGCAGACCTACCCTCTTTTACAGCGCCGACCGCTGATCCTAAGCTGCCAACGCGCTGGCTCATTCAGTTTTGGAAGGAGCTTCTGGAACAGGACGCGGTGACCCAAGAACCAGTGCTTCGCCTTGCTAGCCAATGGCTGGAAGACAATGTTCCAGATTGTGAGAAGATCAGCGTCGTTCATGGTGATTTCCGCACGGGCAACTACCTCTTCGACGAAGCGTCGGGCCAGGTGACTGCGCTGCTTGACTGGGAGATGTGCTATCTAGGTGACTTCCATGCGGACCTTGGCTGGCTTTTACAGCCGGTATTCGGCAGCAACATAGATGGCCTTTTCCGGGCCAGCGATATCTTTGAGCCGGAAGACTTCATTGCCAGTTATGAGACCGTCAGCGGCAACCGCGTCAACCGCAAGACACTGCACTATTTCACGGTTTTCAACGCCTGGAAAAGCTACATCCTGGTCTCGGCGCTGGGCATGATGGCCGCGCGCCAAGCGCATAATCATCAGGACGTACTGCTCACCTTCCTCGCGGCCACTGGCCCGATGTTTGTGGATGACCTGGCACGCCTATTAAGTATGCCGGAAAGCTTAGGAGAGGCTAGCCAATGAACCCGTCGGTTGATGATCGCCTCAACAGCGTATTGAGGGCGCTTCAGAATGTCGTCCTGCCAGCGCTGCCGCCGCAGGCAAGCTTGGCGCAAGAGCAAGTCATGCTGGCCATGGGGCATATCCAAATTATCCAAGCGCAGCTGGATGCGACACCCACATTTGAAGCAGAAGAGCTCGCCGACCTCATCGATATGAGCCATCAAATCTTAGCGATTGATAGCTCCAGCACATCGTTTCAAACGCAGCTAGCGTCTTTGAAAGATGCCATGGAAGCGCGAGAAGGCCATGTGCGCGATAGGGCGGAGACCATTCGCAGCGCGATTGATGTCTTGCTCCAAGCGGCGCATAGCGACACCCCTTACCACCAAGCGATCAGGGACGTGATCTTAGCCAGCGGCCGCGCGCGCACGGAAAAAGATCGCCAATGGTTCTCGGCCATGGGGTTTGACGCCGCCTTCACCGGCGCGTGATATAGTAAACATGCAGGTCGACTTTAGCGCGGACTTTCGCATGTTGTGCGGCGATGAAGTCCTTTCCACTGCAAAGACCCTACCCCTCGTAAACCCCGCCAATCTGAGCATTGTCGGCCACGCACCTTGTGCCAACCAGGCCGATTTAGACCACGTCATTTCCGCGGCGCAGGCGGCGTTCCCACAGTGGGCGAAAACATCCATTGATAAACGACGGGCCATGATCGTTGCGCTGGCTGATCGGGTGCTGGACCACGTTGCGCCGCTGATGCACCTTCTCACGGCAGAACAGGGCAAACCGCTCAAAGATGCTGAGCGTGAAGTGCGCGGTGTTGCCGCCTGGCTTAAGGGCGCTGCCTCGCTCGATTTGCCCGTCACTGTCAATGAAGACAGTGAGGTGCGCTACAGCGAAACCCGGCATGTACCACTGGGCGTTGTGGCGGCCATCGCGCCCTGGAACTATCCATTGCTGCTTGCGTCCTTCAAGCTTGGTCCTGCGCTCTTGGCCGGCAATTGCGTGGTGCTCAAACCCTCTCCATTCACGCCGCTTAGTTCCTTGAAGGTTGCGGAACTGGCCGCAGATATCTTCCCGCCGGGTGTTCTCAACGTCGTCAGCGGCGAGGAAGATCTTGGCCCGTGGCTAACGGCCCATGCCGGCATTGATAAGATCAGCTTTACCGGCTCGACGCCTGTCGGTAAGGCGATTATGGGCACGGCGGCTAATAGATTGACACGGCTGACGCTGGAGCTCGGCGGCAACGACCCTGCCTTTGTGATGCCGGACGTGGATGTCTCCACCATCGCCGAAAAACTCTTTGGCGCAGCGCTCACCAATGCCGGCCAGATCTGCCTTGCCAGCAAACGCATTTATATCCACGCCGATGTGTATGACGACGTACGCGATGGCCTGGCCGACTATGCTCGCAGCGTCCAGATCGGCGACGGCGCACACCCAAACACTCAAATGGGCCCAATCAACAACAAACGGCAATATGACCGCGTGCGCGCCCTCATTAACGACGCAACAACGCAAGGCTATCGGGTCATAGAGTGTGGCCAGGTGCCTGATCAGGGATACTTCCTGCCCATCATCTTGATCGATAACCCGCCCGAAAACAGCCGCATTGTCCAAGAAGAGCAGTTCGGCCCCATCGTCCCGCTCATTAGGATGACTGACATGGAAAACGCCGTCGCCCGCGCAAACGCATCAGACTATGGTCTTGGGGCCTCCATCTGGGGCCGCGATGAAGATCGCGCTTGGGCGCTCGCTGCGCGCTTGGACGCTGGCACGGTATGCGTCAACGAAGCGCGCCATTTATCACCGCTGACCAGCTTTGCAGGGTTCAAACAATCAGGCTTTGGCGTTGAAAATGGTCTGAACGGATTGCTGGAGTACACAGTTCCCAAAACCATGATGCGACCAGGGCGCCTTGGAAGGTGAGTCCGTTGAACTGGACACACCAGATTAACGGGACAATTTAAGACTATGAGATTGAGGAAAAATTCATTGCAATAAAAACCAGGTGTTTTATTTCAATGTGTCTCTCAATGCGAGCCGCGGTCGGAGATCTATTGCGTTAAAATATGGACCGCACAGAGACGACAATATGTGAACTTTTGGAGCCAGCCTCCCGCCCAACGTTTCGTTCTCCTCAAAAGTCACATCGACCGGCTGCATTCCGGCCGACGTAATAGCGATCTTCCTTACTGCGTTGAACGTTTGCTTCCCACTACAATCCAGAAATTTTTGTATGGCATCAAGGGATCTGAAGCAGGCGAAACAAATGGCAGCATTGGCCTCAATTGAGTGGTTTGGTGCTGGCGCATTGAACGGCAGCTTCCTGCCCAAACTACTGAAAACCATCCGTGTTTCCGGGGTGCACAAATCGGAGTAGGGGATCGCAGGTTGGATCGCCTTGGCCCATCATACCGCCACTTGGAAAATCCCCGGATGACATCGTGGGTTGCGAGCCCCCCGCAACCAGCTTTATTTGGGGTCCATTCTGGACACATTGGTTACAAATTATTCCTAAGACATAGGTAACACTTTGGTGCGGAACAGGTTGTTGATAGTTGCAACGTTTTTTGCTCCACGTCGATATATCCCAGGTCGTGCTGCATGAAGCTGACGAGCCAGATGCCGTCATCGACTTCCGAGAGGCCGAGCCGCTGACCGGCTAGGCATGTTGAGATATTGATCTTTTTGCGGTGCATGCAGATGCGTCCACAGGCTGTCACGAGAGTGTCTCTTTCATGGGTTGGGTAGGTCACATCAGGCAGGCCCTGATAGGGCCGCGGACTTTGAGCATAGACCTCATCCGGGCATCTCATGTCGAGCGCTTCGTGAGGGCGCTGTGTATTAAACTCCTCGATAAAGTCATCGAAGCGCGCTTGTTGCTGCAGGGCATTCATAGCTGGTGGGCGTGTCGTCTCTTTCTTCAGCGTTAGGTGCATGCGCTCATGGCGCCCGTTCTGCTGGGGATGGCCCGGTTTGATGCGTTCCAGGGTGATCCCGAGGCGTAGCCAGTAGACTGAGAGCTTTGACAGATTATAGAGCCCTTTGGGGCTGGCAAAGGGTAAGCCCGCTTCGACGGCGCTTGCGGCGGTGCTCAGGACAGGATTGTCTGTGCGGATGGCGCGGGGCAGGCCAAGTGCTTTGAACAAGTGACTCAGCTGGTAGGCTCAAATAACCCGAAATTAACAGCATGCTGACTTGCAAACGCTTGGCGCTAACCAAATGCGTTGGGCCCATTGCTGACTCCGATCAATGGGCTTTAAGCTGCTATCCAGCATAGCCAAAGTAGACATTGCTGCTCGCTTTCTTAACAATCTCAACTTAGTGGAGCGGTGTTCGCTAGCCCCTGCGCTCAAACTGAGAAGGTTTTGACTATGGTCTTAGCCTCCTCGACAAAACGCTTAACGCCCTAGATCACCTATCTTTTATGTCGAATAAATTGCAAAACGTGTTCGAGCTAGTAACGGTTGTGTATGTATGCACCGTCTTTTGGGTGTTGATGCGCGAGGCCGTGCTGAAACGCGTTTGTTACGCCGCTAGAAAGTCCTGAATGACTGAGCTACCCAAGGACCTTAACGAGAATACCCAAACCGTGGAGGCATTAGAGCGCACTTTCCTCAAAGCGCTCTATCAAGAGCATGCAACTGCCCTAAAAAAAGGCATTAGAGCGCGCTATGGCGACGGCCCGCCGGAGCCGGATGATGTGGTGCAGGAGGCATTTCGCCGATTTTTTGATCAAGACAATTGGCGCGCCATACAGAACGTAAGAGCCTTCCTATGGCGCACAGCCTGCAATTTTGTGCTGTCCACTAAGATGAGTAGCGGACTGCGCGATAAGTATCGGCTCGAGCTTGAACATATCTTTCGCGCTGATCAGCGTGACATTTCGACCCCCGAAACAGTCATAACAGTAAGAGAGCAACTCGCGGCAATCAATGCGCTGCTACAGACAATGCCAAAGCGCAGGCGGCTGGCATTTTTGCTCTACCGGATTGATGGTTTGACACAGATGCAGATTAGCAAGCGATTACATTTGAGCCGTAGCGCGGTGCAAAAGGATATTACGCTCGCCGAGGCAGCAATTGCCGAGCTTTTTCTTGACCGGGGTGAGAGCTAGGCCATGGCACAGAGCCCATCGCCCAAAAGCCAGCGTATAATGCGGGAAGCGCGGCAGTGGATGTTTGCGCTGGATGCGCCAGAAGCATCTGACAAAGTCCATGCAGATTTCGAAGCCTGGCTTGATATCGACCCTGATCACGCAACGCTATTTGAACATGTGAAAAACACCGGGACAGCGCTGAATGCGCTCAAACGGTCCGATATCCCAAAGCCACTTCGCTATAGCGTTTTCGATACCGTGCAGATTTACCTGAGCGATGTAGTGGCTGCGATGCAGTCCCGAAAGGTTGTCATAGCAGGGGGCATAGGCGCGCTTGCAGCATGCGCTGCTTTGGGCATGGTCCTGATCCGGCCGCAGACACCACAAATGATGCCAACACAGCCGAAAGTCGCTGCCTATGACAGTCAGATTGGGGAAATCAAACCAGTCATGCTAAGCGATGGATCAACAGTAACGTTAGGCGCCCACTCCAGCATTGAGGCCCGCTTTTATGAGGATAAGCGGATCGTAAAGCTCAACACCGGTGTTGCGCACTTTGACGTTGCAAAAGATATCGGCCGACCATTTACCGTCAAAGCGGGCGATCTTGAAGCTACCGCGCTTGGCACTGCGTTCGATGTCCAAATACGCGGCGATGACTTCAGTGTGTCGGTTGCTGAAGGCCAAGTAAAAGTAGTCTACCCTTTTATCCTTGATGGCAAGCGCATGGGGATGCAGACAAACCGCGACTTGAGCATGGGGCAGCAAGTGACAGCCACTAGCGAGGACGGCCTGCAAAAGGTTTTAGAGGTGAGCATAAAATCCATGGCAGCATGGCGCTCTGGCCAACTGGTCTATAGGGGTATTTCGCTTACAAATTTAGTGGCCGATTTGAACCGCTATTCGGCCACGAAGATTGAGATTGACGCGATCCGTGAAGGGTTGACCGACTATCGCTTTAGAGGCGTTTTCCCTACGCCGGATATCGATGAAGTCCTTGCCAGATTGGCATCCACCTATCCCGTAATGATTGACCGCAGCATTGATGGAAAAATTATTGTGCGCAAACGAAACCCCTCTTAACTTACTGCTCTAAAATAATTTAATTCCCCTTCACTCATTTTCTTCCGCAATTCTGTGGCAGAATCCAACCCCAAAAAGTCATCTAAGTAGAGGCGTTAGTGATTTTCACTCGCATAAATAACTTACAGGACTTTCAATGGGCGTGGGCATGGGCGTGGGCATGGGCATGGGCATGGGCAAGCGGGCAAAACGACTTTCAACACTTTTGGCGGCAGTCTCTTGTGCTGCGCTGAGTTTCGCTGCAGTGCCTCCTGCCAAAGCGCAGCAAG
>CAKZYD010000220.1 GCA_937884085.1 uncultured Sphingomonadales bacterium
AGTATGCCCTGGCCGGCATCAACGCTCACAGCTTTGATCTGCAGAAACCCGCAAAAGCCCTGATCATCAAGATCGGCCTGCATAGCCTCCAGAGTCATGTGTGTGGACATGAAAAATGTTCCTTTAAAGCTCTAAGGCGTGACGATGTGCGAGAGAGACGAGCCAAGGGCGCAAGACAAGCAAAACAGCGCAAGCCAGGCCCAGGGCGATTGTGAAAGTGATGAACAGCCCGCCATATCCAGCGCTGGCGCCAACACTGCCGAGCTGGCCAGCGAGGAAACCGGACAGGCCCAGCGCAAAGAGGTACCAGGCGCCCATAACTGCGCTTTGATAGCCAGGCGGCGCCGCCTTATAAACAAAATCATAGGCGGGGACCCAGGCAACAAGCTCCCCTAAGGAGAGCAGTACAATTCCAATGACTGGCAATATGAGCCAGCTGAGCTGGAGCTGGCCGCTCGAAGCCATGAGCGCATGAGCGGCGCAAGCAAGGCCAAGACAGAATGCGAGTTTGGCGAAAAAATCTACAGATTGGCTGTGCTGCGCCTGGCGCTTAAAAAAACGTGCAGCGAAGGGCGCGGCGCAAATAACAACAGCGCTGTTGAGAGAAATGAACCAGCTGACCGGCACTTCAAAGCCGTAGATTAAACGGTCAATCTCAGCATTTGTATAAACCGTCCAGCTGCCAAAGATTTGAAACCAAGCCGCCATGAACATAGCCATGGCAAGCCCAGCACAGGCGACCAGCGCGAGACGAGTCCAAGCCTGCCTTGAATTCTCCGCCGCCCGTTGAGGCCCAACTGCGTCGATCTGGACCGCCTTGAGCCAAGATGGCCCCAGAAAGGTGAACGCACACAGGGCAATCGCAATACCAAACCCAGCAATCGAGAAGCCATAATGCCAGCCGACCCTTTCAGCGATCGTGCCAATGGAAAGGCCGGCGATGAGTGCGCCAACACTGATAGCAAAATAATAGGAGGCAAACCCAACGGAACGGTTTGGGTCGTCACGGCGAAACTGATCGCCAAGCAGGACAGCCAGGGTCGCCTTCATCAAAGCATTGCCCAAGACGAGACACAGCAAGGCTGCCCAAAAACTCGTTGTGATTGCATAAAAAGCGCTGGCGCCTTCCGGGCCCAGACCTGAAGGGAGTGACAGACCACCTAAGGGCCCAGGCAAGGCCAATATCGCCGCATCAGCCCCAGAACCGCCAATCAAGCGTGGCAGTATCGCCGGACCAGCCAGCAGGAAGTGCCCCAGCGTCATCAAGAAGAGACCAAGCTGAACACAAATGCGTGTGCTTAGCAGCCGGTCTGCCAAGAGCCCGCCAAGGAAAGGCAGGCCATACATGAGACCGCTATAGAGCCCGATCAGCCCAAGCGCGCGCGCTTCGCTCCAACCAAACCCACCTTCGCTGACGGGCGCGATGAGGAACAGCGCGAAGATGGCGAGCATGCCGTAGAAGCTAAAACGCTCCCAAAACTCAATAAATACGATAAGAGCCGCGCCCTTTGGCAAACCAAAGAGCTGAATTGGCGGGGCATCTAGGGCGGCGTCTGACATAGCCACCTTTGTGCCGCGCGGCTGACCGGAATTCTTGAACTTTGCTGCCGATCGGCAGGTAGTTTCAAGGGTGCGGCAATGGGTGGATTTATGTCATCCCATAGACTCACGAAAGGATCGCCCAAATGCAGCATCGGTTTTCAGCGCTTGCCACGGCGTGCACGGCACTTATTGGTTGCCAGACTGCGCCTAATCAAGATGTCACGTATGAAGCAGACATTCGTCTCTCACCGCATGGCATTCCGCACATTAAGTCAGGCACCTTCGCGGGCGCAGGCTATGGCGCGGGCTATGCTTATGCGGGTGACAATCTGTGCCTTACTGCAGAACATGCCGTAACCTTGCGCGGGGAACGTGCACGCTATTTCGGCAAGGACAATAGCTATCAAATTCCGTTCATACTGTTTAACAGCGATCCGAAAAAACCGAACAATGTCAATAATTTAGAGAGTGATATCTACTTTCACTACTACTATACGCCTGAGCGAATCAAAGCCGTTGAACAGGGTTTGTCTCAGGATACGCATGATCTGCTGAAGGGCTTTGCAGCCGGCTTCAATCGACGTATTGCTGAACACAGAAAAAACGGCGACGGCCCGGCCTGCGTGTCGGAGCCATGGATGTCTCGCCTGACAATGGATGACATGCTGCGGCGCACGCTCAATGTCACAATTCTTGAATCTGGCGATCTGTTCCGCTCAGCCATTCCTTTTGCAAAGCCACCGAGCCAGACGAAGAGTGCTGATGCTTTGGGCGGAACCATTCAGTTAGCAGCAGACTTATCGCGCATCCGCCAAGGCGGCAGCAACGCCTATGCCTTTGGACGTGACGCGACAGGCAAATCGGGGAGCTTGGTTTTTGGCAATCCACATTTCCCGTGGCAAGGGACGGAACGGCAATATGCGCTCCAACTGACTGTAGGCGAAGACTACAATGTGTTTGGGTCCACTTTAACCGGCCTGCCGGTTCCATTGCTTGGCTTCAACCAAGACATGGCCTGGTCCATTACCTATTCCACCGACACACGCACAGCCATCTATGCGCTGGAACTCGACCCCAGCGACCCTACGCGTTACCGGTTGGACGACGCATTTGTTCCGATGGTGCAATCCGTTGTGAAGGTGCCGCTGAGCGATGACGACGTGCATGAAAGCACCGTCTACACCACCCGCTTTGGGCCAGTCTTTGCGGGCGGGCCTTTCGCTTGGACACAGCAGAGCGCCTACGCGATTTCTGACTTTTCCGTGGGTAACGACCGGATGCTCGATACCTATCTCAATGTCGGGCGAGCAAGCACAGTGGAGGAGGTACGCACCGTCCTATCAGAGCAGCTGGGGCTTCAATTCTCAAACCTCGTTGCAGGCGATTCTAAGGGAGACGTGCTATATTCGAACTATTCCGTCGCGGCCAATTTTAGCGATGAGAAAATCGCCACCTGTCTTGCCGGCGAGAGTGGCAGGGGGCTCTTCGATAGCTATGGGCTCGCGGTTCTCAGAGGCGAGACCGCCTGCCTGCATGATACAGCCCCTGATGCCATCCAACCCGATGCCATTCCAGCGTCAAAGCGGCCAAGCATCATTCGTCAGGATTATGTGACCAACACCAATGATAGCCATTGGATTGTCAATGCTGACCCTGCCAGCTACCTCGGCGGCTTCCAACGTACCATCGGTCAGGAAAACAGCATCCGTGGCGAGAGGACCCGTCTCAGTATCGCTCAAGCTGAAGACCGTATGGCTGGGCGCGATGGCTATCCTGGCACCGCAATGACTTCCGAAATCCTGCTCGACATCTTTTATGCAGGCCGCAACCGCACGGCTGAACTGATCACAGATGATCTGGTCTCTGGTTGCCGCGAAAATCCAGCCTTTGCGGACGAAAGCGGTGCGAGCGTCGATCTGACCGCGGCGTGCGACGTTCTGGCCAAATGGGACCGCACCAACAGTGTCGACAGCAAAGGTGCGGTTTTGTTTGAGACCCTCATGGCCAATTTACCCCGGCCGCTGAACGTCGACTATCGATTCAATCCTGCGCTATGGCGGGTCCCCTTTGATCCAGAAAACCCGATCGAAACACCAAGCGGCATCATCGTTGGCAAACCTGTTTTGCAAGCTCTAGCCAAGTCGGTGACCCAACTTACAAGCTTAGGCATTGCGCTCGACACCCGCTATGGTGACGTCCATGGTGGTATGGTGGGCGATACGTTCTACGCTCTGCCAGGCGGCCGGTTCCTGTTTCATGCGATTCGCCCGCTTCCCAATGGCAGTGCGGGCTATACGGGACCCATTGTTTACGGCAATAGCTTTATACAGCTGGTGGATGTCACGCCTGAGGGACCGAAAACCAAGTTCGTCATGGCCTATTCGCAAGGGACGGACCCTGATTCTGCGCACTTAAACGACCAGTTCCCGCTCTATGCCAACAACGAGTGGCTAGACCTGCCCTTCAGCGAAGCAGAGATCACTGCGGCCCCTGGCTATAAAACGCTGCGTATTTCTGAATGAAGCAGGATCCAGGCCTGCTCCGGCAACCGAGCGGAGCAGCGCTTGAAGCAACTGGCTCCGTTGCGCTTTCGCTGCATGACGCTGAAGGCACGCAGTGGCGCGGCGCGGGCGCCAGCATTTCTGAAGCGCTTGCAGCCCTAGCGCCGGCTGTGCACGACGCCCTAGCGTATCTTAAGACAACTGCGGGAACCTATGGCCGGCCGGTGCGACATGAGCGCGATGGCTGGCCTCTACCGCTAGATGTTGAGGTGACCGCAGGCGGGTATGGCAGCCACGCCCTTTGGTATGCAGCCGCACCAGAGCTTGAGACACAGGAGGCGGCGGAGACGCCCGTTTTAGGCAAAGCCTACTTCCCAACCCAAAGCGCATCCGTTGGTGTCGTCACACTCCCAGGTTCTGGTGGCGGTATAGATGCTATCTTCGCCCCAGCCCTGGCCAGTATCGGCTATGCGTGCCTTGCCGCAGCTTTGTTTCGCTATCCTGGCCGACCTGACTATCACGCGCGCATCGCTTTAGAAGACATAGCAGCAGCGGCGAACTGGCTGCGCAGTGCGGCGAATGTGGAGAAGATCGTCGTTCTTGGCTCTTCGCGCGGTTCGGAAGCCGCCATGCTTGCGGCGCGGTGTTTTCCAGATGTATTTCAGGGCTGCGTGGCTCTTGTTCCCGGAAACGTGGTAACAGCTGGGTGGACGCCTGAAGCGCCAGACGCCATCGCACCCTGGACAGCCAAAGGCAGAGACCTGCCATGGGGCGGACAGCACCAGTTACATGTCCCACCGCCGCACGGCGATGAAGCCTATGCCTGTGCCCCGCTTTACCGCGCCATTTTTGAAGATCAGGCTGCCAGTCAGCACGCGGGTATTGAGGTGAGAAACATAGCAGCACCGATGATGTTCGTTGGCGCCGGCGATGATCAAATGTGGCCATCTGGGTTCGCAGCGAGTGCGCTTGCGCAGACCCGCAAACGCAGTGACGATGTTTGTCTCATTCTGGACGACGCAGGTCACTTTTTAACACCGCCCGGTATTCCCATCGCGCTAGCGGATAAAGTGTGGCACCCCGTCGAACAGCGCTTTTATGCAGCGGGAGGCAACCCAGCGTCAGCGTTTCAGGCACAAACGACGTTATGGGCTGGTTTGCAGGCCTTCCTTGCCAAGCTCAGGTGAGAACACGTGCCCAGCGCGCCAAAAGCAAAGCGCGGCAATTGGGAAAACGCCGCTGCCAACCATCATTGCGATACGCAGGGGGGCTTCCATGCCTGCCGCCTGAAACGCATCACTCATGATTCCAATGGCCAATGGGCCAAGGCCGAGACCCACGAGATTTAAGATGAACAGGATGAAGGCACTTGCCGTCGCTCTGGTGCTGGCTGGCGCAACGGACTGCACCATCGCCCAATGCGGCCCCATCCAAGATAGGTAAAACAAGAAAGCCGCTGCGAGGCAGACCAAAGTGAGCGCGTAGCTTGGCGCCAAAAAGGCGAGCAGAAACAAAGGCCCCGATAAGGCAGCTGCGCCTGCAGCCACGTAAAATGGACCGCGCGCAGCCTTGCGGGCCGCTCTATCGCCGAGCCAGCCGCCACCAAAGGTGCCAAGGCCGCCAATGACACCGTTGCAGAGGGCAAGAGCCGTGCCGAGAGCTGCCGTCGTCAGTTCATAGTCACGCAGCAACAAAGGCGGCGTCCAGCTGAGCACGGCATAGGCCCCCATGGAGGCCAACGTCGCACCAAAGGTGAGATAGCGATAGGTAGGGATCGACCACAAACGTCCAATATCACTAGCAAAATTACCTCTCTGAGATGGCTGCAGCGTTCGCTTTGGCTCGGGGACCGTGAAATAGACCAGTCCAGCAAGCAAGAGACCGGGCGCGCCAACAGTAATCAAGGTCGCGCGCCAGCCAAGCCAATCATTCACCCAGCCACCGATCAGAAACCCAAAGAGCACGCCAGCCGGAACGCCAAGCTGGAAAACCGCCATGGCGCTGGAGCGTTTGTTGGGCGGGTAGAGTTCGGCGATCAGCGAATGGCTCGCCGGCATGGCGCCAGCCTCGCCCACCCCAACACCGACCCTGGCCAACGCAAGCTGCGAGAACGATTTTGCCAGCCCAGCAAAGGCTGTCATTGCGCTCCAAAGCGCCAGGCAAATTGCTATGATCGTGGTGCGCGAATATCGCTCTGCCAGTCGCGCAATCGGCAAGCCGAGGGTCGCATAAAACAAGGCAAAGGCGAGCCCGGTCAAAAGCCCAAGCTGCGTGTCGCTAAGCTGAAGGTCAGCCTTTATGTCTTCGGCCAAGATGGAGATGATTTGGCGATCTAGGATGGAGAAAGTGTAGACCACCATCAGCACCCAAAGGCTATAGCGTGCGCCTTTCATCAGCTGATATCCTCAGCCCGCTTGAGTGCTTTCTTGTCGATCTTGCCAATCGGCAGCAGCGGCAAGTCGGACGAAATGGTGATTTTCTTTGGCACTTTGTAGTTCGCAAGACGCTCGCGCACAAAGGCATCCAGGTCAGCTGCGCTCAAGCTGTCATTGGGGTTTGGCAGGACAAAGGCATGCCCGACCTCATTATATATCGGATCAGGCATGGCGATCACGGCAGCCATCGCGACGCCGTCATGGGCTTCCAGTGCTGTTTCAACTTCACGAGGGTAGACATTATAGCCGCCTGACTTGAACATATCTTTCGCGCGGCCCGTTATGCGCAGGCGGCCCTGCGCGTCTATTTCGCCCAAATCGCCGGTGCGAAAAGCGCCATCAGCTTCGAACGTCTCGTCCGCTGAAAGGCCCAGATAGCCCGCAAACATCGCATCATCTTTAATGGTGATTTCGCCATCGCGCAGATTGAACGCGCGCCCCGGGACCGGCCAGCCGACCGTTTTGGTGAGGGTCTCCACGTCATCCATAAGCGGCGTTAAGCTGACCGCGCCAATGCTTTCTGTCATGGAGTAATCCGTGCCCAGCTTGCCAGGAAAACGCTGCGCTAGATCCTCGACCAGCGCCCGCGGCGCCGGCGCACCAGACCATATAACCGCCTTTAAGGACGATAAGTCGTATGTGTCTGCGCTGGGCTGAGACAAGGACAGCTGCATCTGGGTCGGCACTTGAAACCAAAGGGTTAGCCTTTCCCTTTCGATGACTTGGAGGCTCCCAAGCGCGTCAAAGCGTTCCATGAATGCCAGCATGCCGCCTGCGATGAGTGTCGTGCAGCATAAGTCACCAACCCCGCCAATATGGTTGATTGGCAAATTCATAAGCGTGCGCCAGCCTTGATGCTGCCAAGCTGTCACACGCTTTTGCGCTGCTTGCACAAGACCCTTTTGCGCCAAAAGGGCCGCTTTTGGGGCGCCGCTTGAACCAGAGGTGAACACCATCAAAGCTGGCGCCTCTGGATCCAGCTCCCGCCACTGGTCTTCAGCACTTTCTTAGAAGAAAGTCTCACGGTGAGCAAGGTCATCGAGATAGATCGCGCCCGCGCCTAAAGTGCCAGCCGGATCAAGCGCACGCGTGCCCAAAACGATTTTTGGTTCGGCCTTTTCCAGCACATACTCCAGCTCCGACCTCGTATATTTGGGATTCAGTCCCACCCAAATGGCGCCTGCACGCAGCACACCAAGGAAACATGCTAAAAAGGGGACGTTGGGATGGGTGAGCATCGCAACGCGGTCACCTGGCTTAATCCCGCGCGCTATCAACGCAGATGCGTAGGAAGACGCAGCGTCTTCAAGCGCTTTCCACGTGATGCGATTTTGATCGTCAACAGCGGCCTCATCGTCAGGCTTGGTCTGTGCAAAATGCGCAACATAGTCACAGATCGTCGCGAGGTTGGGCGTAAACTCGCGCATCAGGAGATCCGTTAAAGGGTTAGCCATTTGCCGCCCGGGTGACAGAGGTTCTACCTTCATTGGTCACCCACATTAACAGCCAATCGGCAATCAACGCAGGACGATCTTGTCCATCGATGTCCACCTGTACGTCGACTGTAAGAAGCAGCTCCCCGGGGTTTTTTTCCTTCAGGTCTTTCAGCATAAAACGCCCGCGGATGCGGCTGCCGACAGTAACCGGGCTAATCAGCCGAAGCCGGTCAAAGCCATAATTCAGCGGAAAATTCTGTGTCTCTTCTCCACCGGAAAATCGTGCATTCGTGACATCATGAAACAAGGCTGTGAGGAGCGATATTGTTTGAAAACCATAGGCGATTGGGCGCCCATAAGGACTGTTATGGCTGCACCATACAGGATCCGTGTGCAAGGGCTCAACATCGCGGGTAGAGGTGCCAAAGCTATCAATCATCGTTTGGTCGATCTCAAGCCATTGCGACACGCCGAGAGCCTCTCCGACTTTGAGAGATAACTGAACACTTTCCTGGCCCATGCGGGTCTCCATCGCAGTGATTTGAAGAGCCTTTGCTTACCATTGTGAGCACGCAGGCCTTGAACCAGCGTGTCGTAAAAACTTTCTACTTGCAAAAAAGTTTTTTTACTGCAAAGTAGAATTTTACAGGAACTATGATCGCAGAAATCAGAAAATGAGCGCGTTAAAACCCTCCGGAGACAGTCAATTACTCTCTCTTGACCACGGTTTCATTTATTTTGCGCGCCATGCACGGTCGATCGCTACGCGCCGTCATCCCGGCGTGATTTTGCTATCACCACAAAGCAAACCGCTTCGATTGGAAACCAAGGGGCAAAGCTTCGAAGCCAGCGCTCTCGTTGTTGCGCCGCGCGTGGTACGCAGCCTGTATGCCAACAACACGCCCTTCGCGGCGCTGCATGTCGAACCCTCGCACCCTGCGTATCGTATGTTTGAATCTCTTCCAGAGGAGGGCGGTGTTTGCGCCTTGTCTCGCAGGGACTTCAAAGCCTTCGACAAGTCCCTTGCCGCCTACCAAATGGGAACGCCCAATACGGCTGAGGTGGAAGATCTATTTGAAGGTATTGTTGCACGAACCCAGCGGTTCTTAGGTGCGCCGCCGGCACAAGACAAACGCATGACGGCGATCATCGACTATATTTCTCGCCAGCCACCTGAAGACTATTGCTTTGCTGATTTGATGGACATGGCAAGGCTTTCAGCGGGGCGTCTATCTCATCTCTTCACGGAGCAAATCGGCCTATCGCTGCGTAGCTTTCTCATCTGGCGCAAAACGAAAGAAGCCATTGGCCTGTTTCCAACGTCTGAAACCCTGACCACCATCGCCCATGCCAGCGGTTTTGCAGATTCTGCTCATTTCTGCCGAACGTTCCAAAAGAGTCTTGGCCTTCCTCCATCGCGTTTTCGCGGCGACAGCTGCGTTCAAGTCTATAATCTGGCAAGCTCCTAACCTGACGCGTAATGCTTAAGGAAAAGGAGCGGCAGACATGGCCATTGGGGTCCTTGTCTTCCCTGGTGTGGAAGAGCTCGATTTCGTGGGCCCATGGGAGATGTTCACCATGTGGTCGAGCTATGCCGATGGCCCTAGCGCCATCGTCACAGTGGCAGAAACGCCTGGCCCATTAACCTGTGCCAAGGGTCTTGGCATCATAGCCGATAAAGGGCTCGATGGTGACTACGACATCGTGTTGGTGCCCGGTGGTTATGCGGTCTTTGATCTTTTAGATAATCAAGCGATTTTGAATTTCCTTACGCGCCATAGTGAACGTGGAGCGCACATCCTGTCCGTCTGCACGGGCGCTTTCTTTTTGCAAAAAGCGGGTCTGCTAGAGGGGAAAGAGGCAACCACACATTGGAAAGCAATGGACCAGC
>CAKZYD010000221.1 GCA_937884085.1 uncultured Sphingomonadales bacterium
AGGTGACAGAGCGCAGTGACGTGCGCCCGTCAAAAAGCGCTATTGAGGCCGTCTTGCCGCGCTTCATAGGGCTTATCCAGCAACGCCCGCCAGCCTATTCAGCCATCAAGGTGAATGGCCAGCGCGCTTATGCCTTAGCCCGAGCTGGCGAAGAGGTGGTCCTTAACAGCCGAGACGTAACCATCCATGATGTGTCGCTTCGGAAATATGAGCCTGAAAGTGCCGTCTTCGATGTGCGCTGCGGCAAGGGTACCTATGTGCGGTCCTTGGCGCGTGACCTGGCTTTGGCCTTAGGCACGGTTGGCCATGTGACGGCCCTAGAGCGGCGCCAGGTGGGCCCGTTTCACATTGAGGCTGCAATTGGGCTTGAAAAACTGGAAGCAACCGGTCATAAGCCCAGCCTTCTTGACCCACTTGAGACCGTGCTGGACGACATCCCGGCTCTGGCCGTGAGTGATCAAGACGCTGCTGCGATACGATTTGGCCGCGCCATATCCAACGCTGCCGCACCGCTAGGCGAAATTTTGCTGAGCCATAATGGCGAAGCGCTGGCTCTAGCAACGCATGAAGAAACCATGATCCACCCGAAAAAGGTGTTTCAACGGCCCGACCATGATGGGGATGGGCCTCTGAAAGGAGAAAGCTGATGTCGATTACAGCTGAGCGCAAAGCAGCGCTGATTAAAGAATATGCCCAAAAAGAGGGCGACACCGGATCCCCAGAAGTACAGGTCGCTATCCTGTCTGAACGGATTTCCAACCTGACAGAGCACTTTAAGTCTCATAACAAAGACAACCATAGTCGCCGCGGCCTTCTGATGCTGGTGAACCAGCGCCGCAGCTTGTTGGACTATTTGAAGCGCAAAGATGAGAGCCGCTATAAAAGCCTCATCGAAAGCCTTGGTTTGCGCCGCTAAAGCGACTGATCTTCATCTCTATTGAAGTGCCGTCTGTCGAGCGTGCCTGTGATGGCTTGCCACAGCATTTTATAATCGCCCATCAGGCTCCAAAACGGGTGCCTGAAGGTTGCCGGCTGATTGCGCTCTAAAAGAAAGTGGCCAATCCACGCGAAGATATATCCTGAAAAGGGAACGCCCGCGAGCAGCCACACTGGGCCAATGGTAAAAGCGCTGAGTACCAGCAAGATGGCAATAACAGAGCCAATATAGTGCAGCATTCTGCTGCGCGGATCAGAGTGCTCACTTAAATAAAATGGATAGAACTCTTCAAAGGATTGAAAGCGATCCTGGCTCGTCATGAAGGATATATGGGAATTACATCCGCATACGCTACTGAGTATTTGCATTTGAGCGCAGGGTCGGGTAGTCAGCGCCTAGATTAGGTGGACATATTGAAGGAAAAGCGTCCATGGGGGACGCTGAATGATCAAGGGATCACTGGGTCCCACCTTATCCGCTAGAGCTCTCGCAACAAAACTGACAGAGCACAGCATTCTTTCAAAATAGACTGTTTATGCGGCCCTGGACTATTTCCAAGGCCGTTTTGAAAGACTTTTTTCCAGATGATCCCGCAGGACGAAACAAACTGAATGTTTAATAAAGTAATCAAAGAAATGAACTGGGGCGGCCGCACGCTGACCTTGGAAAGTGGCCGTATCGCACGGCAGGCCGATGGCGCTGTCCTGGCGACTATGGGCGAGACGGCCGTGCTGTGTACCGTCGTTGCCGCCAAGTCTGTAAGGCCGGGTCAAGACTTCTTCCCGCTCACAGTGAATTATCAAGAAAAGACCTATTCCGCCGGTAAAATTCCAGGCGGCTTCTTTAAGCGCGAAGGGCGCCCGTCTGAAAAAGAAACACTGGTATCGCGCCTCATTGACCGCCCGATCCGTCCGCTCTTTCCCGAAGGCTTCCGCAACGAAGTCCAAGTGATTTGCACCGTTGTGAGCCACGACTTAGAAAACGATCCAGACATCGTTGCCATGGTTGGCGCGTCTGCCGCCTTGACGATTTCCGGTGTGCCATTCCTTGGCCCAATCGGTGGTGCCCGTGTCGGCTATATGGATGGCGGCTATGTCCTCAATCCCACGATGGAGCAGGTCGGTAGTTCTGATCTGGACCTGGTGGTCGCCGGCACCAACGAAGCCGTTCTCATGGTGGAGTCAGAAGCCAAAGAGCTTCCAGAAGATGTCATGTTGGGCGCAGTCATGTTCGGCCACAGCGAAATGCAGCCGGTGATCGACCTCATTCTCGACCTGGCTGAAGAATGCGCCAAAGAGCCATGGGCGCTTGAAGCACCAGCTGACAATAGCGCGCTGGAAGGCAAAATTGCTGACCTCGCAGAAGCCGATTTGCGCGCTGCCTATGGCGAGACCGTAAAGCAAACGCGCTCGACGCAAATTGCTGAGGTGAAAGCCAAGGTCAAAGAGGCACTCATCGATGATGACGCTGGTGTCACGGAGACGCTGGGCGGCGATCTTCTCAAGTCCCTTGAGAAAGACATTGTCCGCGGCAGTATCCTGAAGACTGGCCAGCGTATTGATGGTCGTGACCTGTCCACCGTGCGCCCCATCGTGTCTGATGTCGCTGTGCTGCCTCGTACACATGGCTCGGCTCTCTTCACGCGCGGTGAGACGCAGTCGTTATCTGTCTGTACTTTGGGTACTGGCGATGACGAGCAGCTGATTGATGCGCTGGAGGGCAGCTACAATGAGCACTTCCTGCTGCACTACAACTTCCCACCCTATTCCGTTGGGGAAACCGGCCGTGTTGGCTTTACTGGCCGCCGCGAAGTTGGCCATGGCAAGCTTGCCTGGCGGGCGCTGCGGGCCGTGCTGCCGGAAAAAGAAGAATTCCCTTACACCATTCGCGTTGTGTCAGAGCTCACCGAGTCTAATGGCTCGTCTTCCATGGCAGCGGTCTGTGCTGGTTCCTTGTGGATGATGGGCGC
>CAKZYD010000222.1 GCA_937884085.1 uncultured Sphingomonadales bacterium
CCGTGCGCACCTGGGGCACGCCATCTGCGCCAATCGTGGCAATGGCGGGGGTATGGAAAGCACTGCGGCGGTCGTTTTTCCCCCGCACCAGAAGCCTCCAGGATTCCTCGTAGGACGCGTCTAAATCATCATAAAACAACGGCGTTGAATGCGCACTCATGGGCAGGAGGTAGCATTGGCTGCGCGTCCGGCAAGCTTTTGTGATAACTGTTAACGATCAAACCGGCTAAGCACAGCAATATGGATTTTAGCCTCTTGCTTTCCGGGACGGGCTTGTCGGGCCTCAGCGCCGCCACTTTGGTTCTGGCGAGTTTCTTCACATCTTTTGTCTCAGCCGCTTTTGGCCTTGGCGGCGGTCTAGCACTGCTTGCCTTGATGGCACAGCTCATGCCCGCAGCGGCCATCATTCCCGTGCATGGGCTCGTCCAGCTGGCATCTAACTTTGGCCGGGCAGGTCTCTTACTCAAAGCCGTAGATTGGCACAGGCTTTGGCCCTTCTTTAGTGGCGCTGTCATCGGCGCGCCGCTTGGTGGGCTCAGCAGCATTTCGCTTAGCACTGCTGTCTTGCAAGGCCTACTTGGCGGCTTCATCTTATTAATGACATGGGCGCCCACGTTGCCAAGCTGGACGAGCGGCCGTTTTGCGATGGCGTTAAATGGCGCTGGTTCAACGGTATTGACTATGTTTGTGGGCGCAACCGGGCCTTTCATCGCCGCGGCCCTGAAACCTCTGGCATTACCCCCAGAGACACATGTGGCGTCGTTCTCCGCAGCTATGACGTGTCAACACGCTCTGAAAACTCTTGTCTTTGGGACGCTTGGATTTGCCTTCGGACCGTATCTAGGCCTGGTGGCGGCAATGATCATGACGGGCTTTGCCGGCACGTGGGTGGGTACAAGACTGCTGGCGAAACGGGATGGACAAGCATTCCACACGCTTTTGAAATGGATTCTAACAGCCTTGGCTATACGTCTCTTATTTGTCAGCCTCGTCCCCTAGCGTGCCATGGCCGCCAGTGTAACAGCATCGTCTTTCGATAGCGCCAATGGAGCGGCAACGGCACTAGCGGCCCCCAAAATGGCTCCAACCAAAAACGCTTTCATGAACACACCCATCGGACTCTCCTCCACAGCAATAGACAAATACTACCACAAACAAACAAGAATGATTGTAAAAAACCGACATCGGACGCCAGGACAGCCGCATCTTGACCCGTAGAGGCCCTCGTGCAGAGAGGCTTTGACTTGCACTGAACAGTGTTTAAAATAGAGCGCGTTTCAAGTACGAGGTCCATATGGCACGCCGCAGCGACCACAGCCGGGAGGAGATCGCCGCCCTGGCAATTGCCTCAGCAAAAAAACTGATTTCCGAGAATGGAATTGAGGAAGCGTCTATCCGCAAGGTAGCGGGCGACATCGGCCATTCCCCCGTAACGCTCTATAATGTGTTCGAGGATTTCTACGAGATCATTATAGCTGTCGCAGAGGGCGTGCTTGACGAAATGATCGCAGCGGCCAGCACCGATTTGGAAGGCAAGCAAGGCCGCGAAGGGCTTTATGAACTGGCTGATTTCTATGTTCGCTTCACGCAGCTCAACTACCACCGCTGGCGTTTGGTGACGGAGTATCAGCTGCCAAAGGGAAAATCCCTCCCACAGAGCTATGTCGAAAAAATGAATGCGGTTCTTGGCTTTATTGAGCGGGCCATTAAACACTATTTTCCAGAAAGTCAGGCCATGGAGCGGCGCAAAACAGCGGTCACATTGTGGGCCAGCTTGCACGGTGTATGCTCAGTCTCCTCAAATTCGCTTGCCCGCATTCCGCCGCGCGCGAGGCGCGAACTGGCGCGGATTTTGGTGGACCGGTTTGTCGTGGGCCTAGAAGAGACGCCAACGCCAGTCAGCATCGCTTCGTGAGCAAAAGCACGCATCGCATTGTTCTAGGGATCGCGCTTGTCATTTGGGTAGGCATCTTACTCAATCTCGCAGCGCCCTTCCCCGCGCCATGGGGTAAAGTTCTCCTCTGGTTCGGCGTCGGCGTCTTTGTCCTCCATGCCCTAGAATTGGCAGCCTTTCGCAAACTGCTCGGCGAGAGCGGCAATCACAAGGCTGTTGACGCGCTGCTCATCATTGTGGCGGGAGCGTTTCACGCGACCTGGCTGGCAAAACACCGCACACTCAGCAACAGCGCCCACTCTGCCAACGCCTAGAGCGTGTCGCAGCGCATGAGATTCGCAGCGTTAGCTCTACGTCCTAACGGTCGCCCAGGGGAGCGCAGCGACGCTCAAACCACATCGTAGGCGCCTCATCGGTCAGACTGCCAGCAGCGAGTGAAAGAATAGTGGCTGTCGCATCGTCTTCGGGAGCTTGCAAAATCAAGCCATTCATTTCCAAGAATACCGCTGCGACGACTAGAGCGTTTTTCACCAAAAGCCTCTTTGTTTTGTGGACGAGCAAGCGCACTTTCCAGCATGGCACGGTCGCGAATACCGCTGGCACCGCCAAATTCTTGGATTTGCAATTCTTGCAGCATGAGCACGCTATCAAGCGATAGCCAGCGTATTGGCGGCACTATTCCGCCAGCTTTTTCAAGGTGTTATAATACCGTCTCATAACTTCGCGAGCAATTGCCATCTGCTCTTCAAAGGTGGCATCATAAGGCCGCAACTCAATCCCATCTGGCGTTTCCACGATGCTGAGTTGGTCGCCCTCAGCGACTTTCAGAGCCGCCAAAACGTCTTCAGGCAGAACAACACCCAAGGCATTGCCAATCTGGGTCACTTCCACCTTCGATTTCGGTTTTTCCGGAGCGTTCATCGCGCGTCGCCTGTCGTGTCGTTAGACAATACTGTGCAACGCAACCGATAGCAAAAGCGCTAAAGATTGTCCAAATCTGGATGACCGCCGGTCTCACCCATCCACGCTTCGCTGAACAGGGTTCGGGCATAGACTTCAGCATTGCGGTCGCCTTTGGCTTTGAAGGTTTCTGCTAAGCCATAGAGCGCGTTGGCGTTGTTGGGCGCCTGGATGAGCGTTTTGAAGAATTCCCGCTCGGCCCGGTCATGTTGGCCGTCCTTTAAGAGATAACCGGCCAGCGTTTGGCGCGTGGGATAATACCACCAGGTGGGTTCAAAATAGGGCAGTGATGCCTCTGCTTCCGCTGCGGCATCTAAATGCGCGATGGCGGCAGTGATATTGCCTTTCGCCCCTTCAATACGACCTGCTAATGTACCTAAGGCGACGTTATAGACACCGGGTAATGGCGCAGCATAAAGCGCGGCATAATCATCAAATCCAGCGGCCTGCCGCAGAGCTTTGAGCTGCATGTGCTCTGTCTCAGCACCCGCCACATCACCGCTGTTTGCCAGCGCGGCACCGCGAACATAGTGATAGGCCGTGCGCAGATAGAGGTGCTTGGCTGGCGGCTCAGCTATCGTCAACACATCCTCAGCACTTGCAAATTCTAAGGCGGTGAACATCTGCGCGGCGGCAATGTGTTCAATCAGCGGCGCAGGCGCCGATGGGTCGAGCCTGACGAGGCCGGCCAGCTTCCCCGACATCTCCAAAGCGGTTTTGGCATCGCCCGCATAATGCGCACTGGCGACCACGAAGTGGACGTTATGGGGATAATAGACCTGGCCATAGGCATCCGCATTCTTGCTGGCGGCAATATACGCTTCGTCCGCCGCGACGGCCTGAAGATTGGCATCGAGCGATTTCTTCCACCGGCCGAGGCGCAAATAGGTGTGGGAGGGCATGTGCAGAAGGTGGCCAACCCCCAGGGCTTGGTCTTTCAGACTGTCCGCGTAACGCTCTGCGCGGAACGGGTCGACCGACCCCTCGGTGATGTGAATATAGAGATGGATGGCGGGCGCGAAATCCGGGTCGATTGCGATGGCACGTTCCAAGAGCGCAAGCGTGCGTCCAGTCCGACCTTTCGGGGCACGCGCACCCGCTGCCCAATAGTCCCAAGGCTGGGTATCCATATTCGCTTCCGCCGCCAAAGAGAGGATGACTTTATCCTCTGGGAACTGCCGGGCCACATCGTCCATAGCGTCCGCAAATCC
>CAKZYD010000223.1 GCA_937884085.1 uncultured Sphingomonadales bacterium
GCAGGACGAACGGTGTAAATGCGATCAAAGGCACCCATAAAAAATTCCTACACAGTTGCGTTACCGACACACTCACTCTACGCAGCGAACTGGGGTATGAGTGGGGCCAAATTCGCGCCTTGCGTGACAATTTCTGGGCGAATTAAAGATTTGTCACACAGCGACGCGAGATTGTTTCACCAACGATTCGCTATTATTTCAGTCGGGTATTGTGGAAAAAACAAAACAGCACAGAATGTTGGCATCGTTCACTAGAGCGGCTCAAAATTAGCGGTCGGATGGACTCTCGCCTGGCAGACGCAGCCGAATCGGGCCGCGCGCCTCTGATAATAAGATCGATTCGCCGCCTTGGCAGATATCAATGATGCCTTGTGCTTCCAAAGTGGCTGCCGCTTGCCGAACCACGTCCATCTGCTCTCTCCACCCGTCTGGCGCCAGAGTACGCGCCGCTTCTGATGGACAAATCGTTTTGCCCGGCGCACGCCGCGCCAACAGCGCCAGGATAGCCTCTTTGGCCGCGCTTTGGTTTGGATCGGTAGACATTGCCATGTGATAGCCGGCCTTCAGGCAATTGCGTGAAAAATTCTTGATCGCGGATAGCGCTTTTGGGTCAGATGGTGCTAGATTTAGTGGCTACCAAACTCGCAATCGCAAAATGTAATGCAGCTTTATCTCCCAATCGCAGAAATGTCGGTGAATATCTTCATTATCATCGGCCTTGGGGGATTGGTTGGGGTTCTGTCGGGGATGTTTGGTGTGGGCGGAGGATTTCTTCTCACACCCCTCCTAATCTTCTATGGCGTCCCGCCGGCGGTTGCCGTTGCCAGCCAGGCCAATCAAATTGCCGGATCTTCCATCGCGGGGGCGATTGGCCATGCCAAACAAGGCGGGCTTGATCCAAAGATGGGCCTTATCATGACGGTTGGCGGCGTTGTTGGGGCGGGGATAGGCTCGTGGCTGTTCACTGCTCTTAAAGCGCTGGGACAGCTCGATATCACCATCGGCATTAGCTACGTCATCTTTCTCGGCGGCGTTGGCACGCTTATGCTCGTCGAAGGCATCAGTGCCATGCGCGATAGCAGCGGACGCCGCCGCAAACGGCGCAAACGGACCGGTCGTAAAGGCCTGATGCGGCGATTGCCCTTCCCGATGTATTTCCCCAAGTCAAAAGTCGTCATCTCGGCCTTGGCGCCTTTGGCCATTGGCGCCTTGGTCGGCATCTTGGTCGCAGTGATGGGCGTTGGCGGCGGGTTCCTCATGGTTCCGGCCATGATTTACCTGCTTGGCATGCCGACCCAAGTGGTGATCGGCACCTCACTTATGCAAATCATCTTCGTGACAGCGGCTGCCACAATTTTTCACGCTGCCAGCACACAGACTGTTGACGCGTTACTGGCTCTCCTATTGCTCGTCGGGGCCGTGGTGGGAACGCGCATTGGCATTCAGATTGGCCGCAAATTGAAGGCGGAGCAGCTGCGCGTTTTGCTGGCGCTTATCGTCCTCGGCGTCGGCATCCGTTTGGCCGTGGAACTCGTGCAGCCACCCGAGCGGCTTTATGTGGTCGAGCAAATATCATGATCCGTCTGACCATCGCGCTATTAACATGGTGTCTGTGCAGTGCGCCGCCGCTGGCCGCTAAGCCTGTGATTGATGTGGCGCAGCCGCTCGTGGAAATACGGTCGTTTTTTTACGGTGCGAACATCCTGGTTTTTGGTGCGGTGGCATGTGGCCAACCAGACTGCGATCTAATTGTCGTGGTCAAAGGCCCACCGGTGCCCGTAACCGTGCGGCGTAAGGAGCGCGTAGCTGGCATATGGGTGAATGGAAAGTCAGAGCGGTTCAACACTGCGCCCGGCTATTTCGCCCTAGCGGCGACCCAACCGGTGCAACATATTTTGAGCGAAAGTGGCCGGCTGCGCGCAGGATTGCGTGACACCACCCTTTTTAAGCCAAACGATCCCAACACAGCCGACGCAGCTGCATTTCGCAGCGGGCTGATTGATGACCTTAATCAACGCGGGCTCTATCAGCCCTATACGGAGGCCGTGTCCATTAAAGAGGGGACGCTTTTCAGAGCCACCCTGGAAGCGCCTGCTGAAGTGCCAACAGGTGCCTTTGAGATCAAAGTTTTCACGGTCTCAGATGGCGACATCACATCGGAAACACAGCAGACACTCACCGTGAAGAAGGCCGGCTTCGAAGCTTTTGTGTCAGACTCGGCAAAAAAATATCCCTATTTCTATGGTGGAATCAGCGTGTTTTTAGCGCTCATATTTGGCTTTGTCTCCGCCAACATTTTTAGCCGACCGTGACGGATATTTGCCTTTATGTGCGCGTTTGTTCAGTCTTATATATTGATTTGACCGAAAGGATTGTGTCTACACACAAACAATAAGCGCCAAATAACAAAACGTAATGGCGCCAATAACGATAACAGGATCATTCCATGAAGAATGAGCCCAACGGCGGATGTGCGGCATGAAGTGCGCTGTACTGATTGATGGTGGCCATTTGCGCCATCTTGTAAAGAAGGGTGGCTTCGAGCCGACCCCTGACTTCATTGAAGAATTCGCGCAAGAAGCGCTGCTCGATACCGAAACAGCATTGCGCGTATTCTACTATGATTGTCGGCCTTATAATGGCCGCCAGAACCGACCAATTTCGGGCGAGGAAATTGAATATTCCCTGCATTCGGGCTGGATGGATGAACTGGGTCGGCGAGACTTGTTCGCCATTCGCTTAGGCCACTTGAAATTCCGTGGATGGGTGTTCCGCGATGATGGAGACGGCGAAGGTGATTTAACCGACGACCATTTTGTCCCGTCCTTTGAGCAAAAGGGCGTTGACCTACAAATGGCGCTGGATATCGCGAACTTGATTGCCAAGAATGCAGTCGAAAGGATTATCTTGGTGACGGGCGATACCGACCTAGTCCCGGCCCTCGATTATATACGCCAGTCAGCAGTCTCCTTAGTCGTTGCCAATCCGCCTGGCTGGCAATTGCACGATTTGCTGCTCAGCCATGCAGATGAGACACGGGATGTGGGATGGCCCTCCGGCGGCGAAGGGCATGTGCGTCGACGCAGCCGGACATATTCGGACTAAGGGGTTTGCCCCGCGCGTAAAATTTCAAATTCGGTGGTGCCATCACTGCCGATGTTTTTCAGCGCGAAGGCCACCATCTGCGCAAAATAATCAGGCGTATCAGCGCCTGGAGACCGACCAGCGACCACCGCGTTCCATAGCGGTGCTTGGCCTGGCTTGAAGACAAGCATATTGATGGTGAGCCTGGCTCCAGCTTTTTCGCGCTTGCCGAATTCATATTCAAAGGGCCGTGCCGGTTTGGGCAATTCATATGCCCTGGAATTGCCTTCAAAGGCGTCCTGCTTGGCTAAATTTGGTTTGCCTGCAAAACCAGAATCGCACGGCGCGGTTTCATAACGCAGAACCACAAGACCTTGCGCGTCAACGCTGATGCCTTGCAGCGCCAATGCATCGGTAATCTGAAGATTGAGCGGGCCATCTATGTCCGTTTCACAAACGGGGTCCAGCTTGACGGACGTAATACCACTAAAACCAGCGCTCGCGGTTCCGATGAGCACAGCATCGCCAGGGCGCATATTCTGAAACACACCGCTTTGCGCCCAAGCAGGGGCGGCTGTTAGGAAAACGGCGACGGCGAAAAGCTGAACTAGGCAACGCATAGCATTCACCCCCTTTAGTGCGCTTGCCCCCATGTAGGGCCTATACCAGCTTCAACTGTCAAAGGCACGGAAAGTTGTAAGGCAGGATTTGGCGCTGCTTCCATCACATCGCGAATGACCTCCGCCGCAGCGTCCGCGTCAGACTTAGGCATTTCAAAAACCAGCTCATCATGCACTTGCAGCAGCATGCGCACGTGAGACAAGCCTGCACCATCCAGCACTTCGGGCATGCGTATCATCGCGCGGCGGATGATGTCGGCGGCGGTGCCTTGGATAGGGGCATTAATGGCTGCACGCTCAGAAAAGCCGCGCATATTGGGGTTCTTGTCGTTGATGCCCTTTATATGCGCGCGCCGGCCAAACAGCGTCTCCACATAGCCATGCTCTTTGCAAAAAGTGATGGTGTCGTTCATGTAGGTGCGAATGCCGGGGAAGCGCTCAAAATACCGGTCTATAAAGTCTTTCGCTTGCCCGCGCTCAATGCCTAGCTGCCGGGCCAGGCCAAAGGCGGAAATGCCGTAGATGATGCCGAAGTTGATGGCCTTGGCGCGGCGGCGGATTTCGCCCGTCATCTCATCCATGGGCACATCAAACACCTGGGACGCTGTCATGGAGTGGATGTCTTGCCCGTCTGCAAAGGCTTGTTTCAGCGCTGGGATATCAGCGATGTGGGCCAGCAGCCGCAGTTCAATCTGGCTGTAGTCCGCTGCCAGCAGGATGTTGCCCTCCTCCGGCACAAAAGCTTCGCGGATGCGGCGGCCTTCTTCGGT
The DNA here is from genome assembly GCA_937884085.1 of uncultured Sphingomonadales bacterium. Taxonomy (GTDB): domain Bacteria; phylum Pseudomonadota; class Alphaproteobacteria; order Sphingomonadales; family CAKZYD01; genus CAKZYD01. Next base: position 4,475 of record CAKZYD010000223.1, read on the forward strand.
GCGGATGGGGATGTTTTGGAGATTTGGCTCGTTGGAGGAAAGGCGCCCTGTCGTCGTGCTGGCGAGAGAGAAAGAGGTGTGGACGCGGCCTGTCTCAGCGTTGATTTGCTCTTGCAAGGCGTCCGTATAGGTACTTTTGAGCTTAGACAGCTGACGCCATTCCAGCACTTTGCCTGGCAAAGGATGGCCACTTTCCGCCGCCAGCGTTTCCAAGATATCCGCGCCTGTTGAATAAGCGCCTGTCTTGGTCTTTTTTGGCTTTGGCTCAAGGTCAAGCTTGCCAAACAGGATTTCACCGAGCTGCTTGGGCGAGCCGATATTAAAGCTCTCGCCAGCCAGCGTTTCAATCTCACTTTCAAGGCCACCCATGCGCTGCGAGAATTCACCCGACAGCCGGGACAGCATGGCCCGGGCCACCTTAATGCCATGCCGCTCCATCTGCGCAATCACCGGCACCAACGGGCGCTCTAGGCGGTGATAGACACTTGCCAGTCCTTCCAGGGGAAGCCGTGGCCGCAGCGTTTCAAACAGCCGCAGCGTGATATCGGCATCTTCCGCCGCGTAGTGCACCGCTTTTTCAAGCTCGACTTTATCAAAAGTGATTTGCGATTTGCCTTTGCCGGCAACGTCGCTGAACGGCGTCGGCGTGATGCCAAGATGACGCTGAGACAGCTCGTCCATGCCATGCGCGCCTTTCCCAGAGTCGAGCGCATAGCTGATGAGCATGGTGTCTTCGATGGGCCCAACGTCAATGCCGTAGCGGTCCAAGATGAGCATATCGAATTTGATATTCTGCCCGACCTTTAAGATGGCCGGATCCTCTAGTACTGGCTTTAGCGCAGCAAGCACATCGTCCATCGGCAGCTGCTCTGGCGCATCGCCATCCAGCGACAAGCCATCACCGTCCTTACCGGTATGCGCCAGCGGGATATAGCAGGCCTTGCCCGGCTCTACGGACAGCGAGATGCCCACCAGGTCGACAGCCATGGCATCCAGCCCAGTGGTCTCGGTATCGACGGCGACAACACCAACCTGTCGGATGTCCTCAATCCAAGCCTGCAGTGCGTCCATCGTCACAACAGCACTATAGTCCGTTTCATCTGGCGTCGCGGGCGGGTCGCCCGGCTCTGCGGCCATATCGGATGTCCCAAGCTCCGCGGCCCATTTGGTCTTCAGAGACCGAAATCCGTGCAAGTCCAGGAAGGACAGCAGCGGGTCAGGCGCAAGCGCTGTGAGGGTGAACCCATCAATACTATCATCAAGCGGAACATCGTCTTTGAGGGTCACTAGCTCTTTGGAAATGCGGGCCTGGTCCGCGAACTCAATCAGGTTTTCGCGGCGCTTGTTCTGCTTGATTTCCTCAGCCCGGCTGAGCAGCGTTTCTAAATCGCCGTAGTCTTGAATGAGTTGTGAGGCTGTCTTGGGGCCAATGCCCGGTACGCCCGGCACATTGTCTACGCTGTCGCCCATCAGCGCTTGGACTTCGATGACTTTCTCTGGCGCAACGCCGAATTTATCATGCACCGCATCAATGCCCAGGCGGCGATTGTTCATGGTGTCGAGCATCTCGACATCTTCATCGACCAGCTGCATGAGGTCTTTGTCGGAAGAGACGATGGTCACCTCCCAGCCAGCCGCCCGCGCATCTCTCACATAAGTGGCAATGATGTCGTCTGCCTCATAGCCCTGCATCTCGATGCACGGTAGCGACAGAGCGCGCACGGCATCGCGCACCAAGGGGAATTGCGGCACCAAATCTTCCGGCGGCTCGGGCCGATTGGCTTTATAGTCATCATAGATTTCGTTGCGGAAGGAGACTTTGGCTGCGTCAAAGATGACGGCCATATGCGTGGGATGCTCCTGGTCTGTGACATCCTGGCGGAGTTTGAGCAGCATGGCGGTAAAGCCGTAGACGGCCCCAACGGGCGTTCCTTCCGGGTTCGTCAGCGGTGGAAGCTTGTGATAGGCGCGGAAGATATAGCCCGAGCCGTCAACCAGATAGAGGTGGTTTTTTGCCATAAAAAGTCACGTTCGCCCCGCGCTTGTCGAAGGGCATTGTCCGAACCAGGGCTTCGACAAGCTCAGCCCGAACGTCTTAGATTTAATCCGCTTGCCCGCGCATGTCTTTGGGCCCACCGCCTAAAATAAACCGGCGGTCGCAATACGGACATTCCACCATGCCATGGTCTCCCATATTCAAATAAACGCGTGGATGCCCCAAAGCCCCTTCGCCGCCGTCGCAGGAGACTTTGGTGGTTTTCACATAGACAGTTTCTGGCTCAGCCACGGATATGACCATCACCTTCTCCTCTCAGATGATTTGACTGCGTCACAGCGCGGGTGCTAGCGCTCCATATTCCATCCCTGGTTTCTAAGTTGGACAGCGTGCGTGAGCAACAACGCAATTGATATAAAAGGCCTCACGAAGGTCTATGAAGGCGGCAAAAAGGCGGTGGATAACATTGACCTGACCGTACCACGCGGCAGTATGTTTGCACTTCTTGGTCCAAACGGCGCAGGAAAATCGACCACAATCAACATTCTAGCGGGCCTCGTGCGCAAAACGTCAGGCAAAGCCTCCATTTGGGGCTGGGACATTGATGAGCATCCGCGCAATGCCAGTGCGTCTATCGGCATCGTGCCACAGGAAGTCTATTTTGACGCCTTCTTCACCCCGCGCGAAATCATGGAACTGACAGCGGGACTCTATGGCGTGCCCAAAGCCAAGCGGCGTACGCAAGAGCTTCTAGAAGCCGTCCGGCTCGGCGACAAAGGCGGCGCTTATTCCCGCACGCTGTCGGGTGGGATGAAACGGCGGCTTCTGATTGCCAAAGCCCTGGTGCACGACCCGCCCGTAGTCATTCTTGATGAGCCCACCGCTGGCGTTGACATCGAGCTGCGCCAACAGCTGTGGTCCATGGTGCGCGAACTGCACGCGCGCGGCGTCACCATCGTGCTGACCACGCATTATTTGGAAGAAGCCGAAGAGCTGTGCGATACTATTGCCATCATAAACCACGGCAAAGTGGTGACCTCTGAGCCAAAGGATAAGCTCATGCAGCGCATTGGGGAGAAGCAGGTCACAATTACGCTCGACCAAGCCATCGATGCCCTGCCTGACCAGCTGCAGGCGCTTGGCGCGCAACTCGTCGACGGTCGCCAGATTATCGTACGCTATGAAACCGCGGCAGTGCCCATGGGCCGCATCTTGGACGGGGTCCAAGCCGCAGGCGCGGCCATAACCGCTCTATCGACCGAGGAAAGAGACCTGGAAGACATCTTCCTGCAGCTCACCTCGGAGAAGGCAGCCTAAGATGAGCCCGCGCCGCATCCAAGCCGACGTCCTTGTTATCGGCTCCGGCGCTGCGGGGCTGACGGCAGCGCTGGCCTTGGCGGGCCATTGCAAAGTAGCAGTCCTCTCCAAAGGCAAGCTGTCCAACGGCTCGACCCGCTGGGCGCAAGGCGGTATTGCCGCTGTTTTGGAAGCGGAAGACAGCATTGAAAGCCATATCGAAGACACACTGATTGCTGGTGCCGGCCTGTGCGATGAAGCCGCCGTGCGCTTTATCGTTAGCCAAGGGGAAGCCGCCATCGACCGCCTCATCGAGGCCGGTGTCGCCTTCTCAAAAGACGAAGCGCATGAAGATGGCTATGGCTACCACCTCACCCGCGAAGGCGGGCATTCGCACCGCCGCATCATTCACGTCGATGATGCAACGGGCGCCGCTGTGCAGGAAACTTTGGAAGAGCAGGCACGACGCCATGAGAACATCTCCCTCTATGAGCACCATGTCTGCGTGGACCTCATTACCCACCGGCTTGTGGGCGGCGAAGAGCGGGTCCACGGCGCCTATGTGCTAGACCGCAAACGCCGCGAGGTGGACGTGTTCTCGGCAAAGGCGGTTGTCCTGGCCACGGGCGGCGCGTCCAAAGTCTATCTCTATACCTCCAATCCAGATGGCGCGACGGGGGACGGGATGGCGATTGCCTGGCGCGCGGGCTGCCGGGTGGCGAATATGGAGTTCAACCAGTTTCATCCCACCTGCCTCTATCACCCGAGAGCCAAGAGCTTTCTCATTACCGAAGCCATGCGCGGGGAAGGCGCGCACCTAAAGCTTCCCGATGGCACACGCTTCATGCCCAAATTCGATGACCGCGCAGAACTGGCACCGCGTGACATCGTCGCCCGTGCCATTGACCATGAAATGAAGCGCCTAGGCGCGGACCATCTCTATCTGGATATCTCACACCGCCCGCAAGACTTCATTATCAGCCATTTCCCCACCATTTACCGACGCTGCCTGGATTTCGGTATCGACATTACCAAGGACCAAATTCCCATCGTGCCTGCAGCCCACTACACCTGCGGCGGCGTGGTGACAGACTTGGATGGGCAAACAGACCTGGCTGGCCTCTACGCAATAGGCGAATGCAGCCAAACCGGCCTGCACGGCGCCAACCGCATGGCCTCTAACTCGCTGTTAGAATGCCTGGTCATGGGCAGCGCCGCATCGCAGCATATTTTGCAGCACTTGGGCGGCCTGCCGGACCCACTGCAAGCCAAAGACTGGGATGAAAGCCGCGTGCGCGATAGCGATGAAGAAGTCGTCATCACCCACAATTGGCAAGAGCTGCGCCGCTTCATGTGGGACTATGTGGGCATCGTGCGCACATCCAAGCGCCTAGAGCGTGCCCAGCACCGCGTCGACCTTCTCAAGAGCGAAGTTGAAGAATTCTACAGCAATTTCCGCGTCAGCCGCGACCTTCTCGAGCTACGCAACCTCATCACCGTTGCAGACCTTATCGTCCGCTCAGCTATGGCCCGCCAAGAAAGCCGCGGCTTGCACTTCACCAAAGACTTCCCAGAAAAATCAGAAATCGCACGCGATACTGTCCTCACGCCGCCAGAACGGGCCTCAATCCGCCTCAGCCGCGGGCCGGTCGCTGTGAGTGGCTAACTCCCATCCAAATTTGACGCAATTGCAATCATTGATTACATTGCAATCAAATCGGGACTTGAAAGATGACATCCGTCACTGTTCGCGGCCTTGCAGCCCACACTAAAGAAGCGCTGCGCGTCAAAGGAGCGAAAGCGGGGTTTTCCTCGCTTGAAGCCTATCTGCGGCATGTGTTGCAGGAAATGGCGCGCGAGCGAGACGATGGGGTGAATATTGCAACGCTGTTCAGCCAGCATTTTGGCGCAGCAAACGGCGTCGACCTCGATCTTCAGAGAAACGAAGCGGATACCCGCGACATAGACTTTTCTGGCGATGATTACGGATGATTGTGCTGGATACCAATGTCGTGTCGGAGATGATGCGCACGCAGCCAGATTCAAATGTGTATGGATGGCTGGAATCCTCGAACAGCAATGAAATCGCGCTGTCAGTGGTGTCCATTGCGGAGATAAAAAAGGGGTTGAACCTCCTACCAGACGGAAAGCGCAAGGTTACCTTGGAAACGCAATTTGAGGCGGTCCTGGAAACTGGATTTTTAGGCCGAATACTGAGCTTCGGCAGGGCAGAGGCCGCGACCTTTGGCGCGCTTGCTGCAGATCGCAAAAAAGCTGGCGTGAATACTGGAGATTTCGATCTTATGATTGCAGCGACGGCGAAGGAACACCGCGCTATAGTGGCGACGAGAAACACGAAAGATTTCAAAGGCTGCGGCGTTGCTATCATCAACCCTTGGCTAACCGCATAGTAGCAAATCCGCCACTTTCAAAAACTGTCCACCCTAGGAGAGACCAATGTTCAAACCGCTTTCCCTCTTGTCTCTTTGCATCGCCATCAGCGCTTGCGACCAGTCCGCCATGGAGGAAACCGCAACAGGTGCGCCTGACGTACAAAATGCGCAAGAAGCTGCAGCCCAGACCGAATCCGCGCCAAGCCTGGATGCGATTTTAGCGGCCCTACCGGAGAAAGCGCAGGCGCGCATCCCCTATCGGCACCCCAAGGAAACTATCGAATTCTTCGGTATCGCGCCTGGTATGACGGTGGTCGACACCATGCCTGGCGACATTTGGTACACTGGCATCATGGCCGACTATCTGGGCCGTGACAGCCAAATTATCGGGGCGGACAGACCTGTTGCCGTTTGGGAATATTTTGGACCAGACTACAGCACCCCGGACGTGATGGCAGAGCGGAAGGTGTGGCCCAAAACCTGGCCGGAAAAGCAAGCCGAGAAACATGCCGGTAAAGATATTGCCTTTAACGCCATCACCTTTGGCAATGTTCCGCAGGAGATGGCGGGCAGCGTTGATGTGGTGATGATGATTAGGGAATTTCACAACCTTTTGGGCGCCGATAAAACCGGGGCGCTGGCGGCCACCGTACTTGGCGAGATCGATATGATGCTCAAGCCGGGCGGCGTCTTCGCAGTTGTTCAACACCGCGCTTCGGAAACGGCTTCAGACAGCTGGGCCAATGGGGAGAATGGCTATCTCAAACAGTCCAATGTAATTGCGTTGGTCGAAGCGGCAGGCTTTACACTGGAGGCCTCATCCGAGGTAAACGCTAATCCTAAGGACCAGCCGACAGAGAAAGACTTTGTGTGGCGCCTGCCGCCATCGCTCGACCTTCCAGACGGCAGTGCGGAGCTGATAGACGCCATGAAAGCCATCGGCGAATCCGACCGGATGACGCTCAAGTTTCGCAAAAACGCTTAAGCGAGGTCCTCAGCCCGCTTTCTCGCCGCGGCAACCGTCTCAGCGATAAGGCCTTGCAGGCCGACGTCTGACCGCATCAGGACGTTCAGACCGGCCTCGGTCGTCCCGCCAGGGCTGGTGACGTTGATACGTAGCTGTTCTGGCGATGCCGCACGGCCCGCGGCAAGCGCGCCAGCGCCATGGACGGTTTCAATAGCCAGTGTTTCAGCCACATCCGCCGTCAGGCCCTGTGCGATACCAGCGTCGGTCAAGCACTCAATCATATGGAAGATATAGGCCGGCCCTGAGCCGGAGACGGCTGTGACCGCGTTGAGGTCAGTCTCTGTTTCAACCCAAACGGTGGCACCTGCCGCGCGCATGCGGGCTTCGCAGCTGTCCTTCGCCAGGGCTGCCACCTGAGACTGGGCATAGAGCCCTGTGACCCCCTTGCCGATAGCAGCTGGCGTGTTGGGCATCGTCCGGACAATGCCACCATGGCCGGGGAGCAAAGCATCCATACGGTCAATGCTGACGCCCGCCATAACGCTGAGCAGCGTGGTCTGTGCATCCACGCAGGCGCGAACACTGCCCACCGCCTGGTCCAAGATTTGTGGCTTCACCGCCAGCATCAGAATCCCCGCTTTCAAGTCAGCAGGCATGGTGCTGCCACAGCGCTCTGGTGGAATGTCGAGCTCTGGCAGACCGGCATTTAGGGCAGGGTCAAGAATAAAGAGCTGCGTACGGTCAAGCCCCTCAGCCAGCCAACCGCCAAGCAAAGCTTTGCCCATATTCCCGCAGCCAAGCAGGACCAGCGGGCGCGACGGCCCGATTGCAGCAAAGGGGGACGTTGTCATTGAGAGCAATCGCCTACGACATTTACCCTTCCCAAACAGATGCCAGTCGCCGGCTTGATCGGCGAACCCGTGGGCAAACATAGTGTTTGGTCCCAACCATGGATGACCCGATCAAGTCGGGTCATGACACGTGAGAAGAAAACGGGACGTTCTGAAAGAAAACCATATAGCTTTCCTTTGGCATGCCATGAGAAAGGTTAGGCGCTACCGACCGTATCCAGCATGGCGGCCTCAACAGCTTCTGCTGGGCTCTTCCCAGCCCAGAGCACAAACTGGAAAACAGGATAGAAGCGGTCACTTTCACCGACTGCGGTTTGTACCAAGGCATGGGCGTGATTGGGCGACAGCTGGGAGTCTTCATCGATGTAAGTGGCGTGTCGATAGAGCAAGGCATCGCCATCCGTCCAGCTTTCAAAATGTCCCATCCATAGCCGCTCGTTAATCAGCGCCAGCGTTTCGCAAATGCTAGCCCGCTTCGCCGACGGCACTTTCAAATCGAACATATTCACCGCTTGCAGCACGCCTTCCTGCTCGCGCCAGAAGAAACGAAGCTGATAATCGCACCAGCCGCTTGGCACGATGGCCGTGATTTCTTCATTGCTGTCACGTTCGAAGGTCCACTCATTGGCTTCGAACAAGGCCTCGATAGCATCGAGCGGATTGGACAATTCGAGGACTGTGTCTTGGGTTTGAGTGAGGGTCATGAAAGCCTCCTCCTGTTGCGAACGGAGTTGGCCTATAGGGGCCAACTTAAGTGTCGGCGCGTGCCTAGCGAAATCAATATATAGGTATGTTGATTTGTCCAGACACCAAATACCGTGTCACGAGACGTACAAAAACGCAACTGTTCTAAAAGAACGTCACCTAAGTTTCATGTGGATAAAACGGGTGCGTGTCAGACCAGTTGTTTAGGGTTTTGCACCGTTTTTCGCGCTTTTAGCGGTGGTTGTTTTCGCCGTCGATTTCGATACAGCGCGCTTACGCGGTGTCGGTTTTTTCGCTGCGGTTGCCTTTTTCGCTGTCGTCGCTCGTTTCGTCGTCGCCCGAGGCTTTGCTGCGGGCTTCGCGGCCGACTTTGGTGTGACTTTGGCTTTTAGCGCCTTAATCTCTTCGAAAAGTTTTTCGTTTTCTTCCCTTGCTTTGAGCGCCATGGCCCGCACAGCGTCAAATTCTTCGCGCGTCACCAAATCCATTTCGGCGAGCTTATCTTCCATCCGGGCCCGGATAGCCGCCTGCGCTTCATCACGCAGCCCGCCGAAGGTCGTCATCGCGCTTGCAGCGACCTTTGCGAAGTCTTCAAACAGGGGATTGCGCTCAGCCATGGTCTTTTTCTCCGTTACAGAGCGGACATATGCAAATTGTCGTACATTTCAATGCGGCATCTTTAAAGCATGGGCGCAAGTCTTGACAGGGGCGGTCAAGCCAGTCAAATCCCGCGCAAACTGACTTAAAGGCGCCGCTATG
>CAKZYD010000224.1 GCA_937884085.1 uncultured Sphingomonadales bacterium
TGACAATGTGGTCCAAGCTCAGCCCAACTTCGCCCAACAGCTCGGCAATGTTCGCCATCACCTGCGTAGCTTGAGCATTAAAATCCCCAACGCCAACCAATTCACCTTGCTTGTCAATCGCGGCCTGTCCCGACAGAAACACAAAGTCTCCCGCCACAATGCCTTGGCTGATTTTATAGGGTTCAAAGGGGTCTGGTGTCGTTTTGATGCGGGTGGACATAGGGCTATTCCGTCTTGAGCGGTTCATGAAGGGCAATGCGGTTGCCTTCACTATCCTCAAATTCCGCCACAAATCCAAAGTCGTCGACGGATTGCTTTTGGAGCAACACGCTGCCTCCATTGGCGACGGCCCGCTTTATAGTGCCGTCAATGTCGGGCGTATGGAAGTAAATCACTGGGCCAGCTTTGCCGGGCACGTAGACATCGCCTTTGGCCAAGGCACCATTGGGCGCGCCCTCAGGAAAAAGTGCCATGTCGTAGCCGTCTATGGTCGTTTGGGCCAGGTCTACGCCAAAGACGGCGCTATAAAAGGCAACTGCCCGGTCCATATCGGACACCGGGATTTCGAAATAGCTGAGCGTCACCGCAGTCCTGTCCATGCCGGCCGCCGGGCTATCGTCCGCCACCGCGGCAAAGAGGCTCGCTGCAGCAAAAAGCCCGGCACCATAGCGCTGCACGGATGAAAAGCGACCTATTCAGCTGCTTCCGCCATGGCAGGCTCTTCCCAAACCGGCGCGATGGGCGCTGGTAGGCCGGTTTCTTCCAGGCAGCGTGCACGCAGCGTTTCGATATCCGGGCCAGCGTTGAAGAGCGGAACTTCGCCGCGCTCTGAGCGCATTTTGGCCCGGAGCGCTTCCGTGGCTGCTGTGTCGACTTTGCCAGCCGCGTCCAGTACCACGCCATAGGCTTTCGCGCCTTCTGCCGTGACGAGGCCGCGCTTCAATTCAAGCTCTAAGAGAGCAGGATCGCGCTCGAGCGGGTCGCCCCAGCCGCCGCCGCCCCAGGTGATGTAGTGGAGCAGGTCGCCTTCTTCGACGGTGATATTATCCTGCTTGTTGCCAAGCACCATTTCCGTGCCATCGGCTTTAATGAGGATTTTCTTAGCGCGCATGCCAGGCTCGCCGCCGTTTACGCCCCAAGGGTAGGTGAACCAACGGTCGTCGTGGATGGCGATGGTGCCGGTTTGCAGGAAGCGATAGCTCATGATGATGCCATTGCCGCCACGGTTGAGGCCTGCGCCGCCGGAATCAGGCACGGTTTCATAGCGCTCAATGCGCATGGGGTAATAGCGCTCCAGGAATTCGTTTGGCACATTGGTGAAACCAGGCCATAGGGAGTGGCCGTCGGGGCCATCCCCAAAGGGACGGCCTGGGATGCCGCCGAAGCCGATTTGGAACAGCTGGAACCAGTCGCCTGTATTGCGCTCAAAGCCTGAAAACATGAGGTGCGGCGAGGAGGAGAAGCCTGCTGCGTTGAGGAACTCTGGCGTGCGTTGGCCGAGAAGGGCGCCCAGCACATCAAAGATGCGGCCCAGCGCATGGGTGCGGCAGGAGAGGGCGGCCGGGAAGCGTGGCTTTAAAAGGCTGCCTTCTGGGATGCGCACTTCAACCAGGTCATAGAAGCCATCGTTGAACAGGATTTGCGGGTCGAAAACCATGATCATGTAGATGCCGAAGAACATCTTGAACATGTTTTCGTTGAGGTAGAAGTTGATGGACGCGGCCGACTGCGGGTCTGTGCCTTCAAAGTCGAGCACGACTTTTTCGCCTTCGCGCCACATGGTGCATTTGATTTTATAGGGGCCGAAACCGACGCCGTCGTCGCATAGATAGTCTTGGAAGCTGACCGCTTCTTCACCAATCGAGTTGGAAATCAGCTGCTTCATCGCGCGGTAGTTGCGGGCGAGCAGTTCGTCCGTGGCAGCGACATAGATTTCATCGCCAAAGCGCTCGCACATTTCATGCACACGGCGCTCTGCCATGCGGCAGGAGGCGATCAAGGCGTTGAGGTCAGAGCGGCACCAGGCCGGCATGCGGACTTGGTGGATGACCAGGTCCACAATGTCTTCTTGATAAGCGCCCTTTTTGTAGATTTTGACGGGCGGAATGCGCACGCCTTCTTCAAAAATGGAGCCGCCATCGGTTGGCAGGGAGCCAGGCACTTTGCCGCCCACATCGGTTTGGTGACCAAACATAGCGGCCCAGCTGATGAGGCGGCCATTCCGGAAGATGGGTAGCAGGATAAGCCAGTCATTGTTATGGCTGATGGCCCCTTGGCAGCTATAGGGGTCAGACAGCCAAATCATGTCGCCTTCTTCGATCTGGCCTTTGTATTCTTGCAAAAAGCCGTCAATGAAGCTGCCGAACTGGCCGACGACCATTTGGCCTTTATGGTCCGCAATCAGCGGGAAGGCGTCGCCTTGCTCGCGGATACCAGGGCTCATGGCCGTGCGGAACAGTGTGGCGTCCATCTCGATGCGCGCGTTGCGCAGAGCGTTTTCAATGATGTCCAGGGTGACCGGGTCAACGTCGACCTTGTCGAAAGCGGCTGTATTGCTTTGGATGATTTCTGCAGTCATGGCGCGCTCCACTTAAGCGGGGTTAATCAAGATGTTACCGAAGTCATCAACGTCTGCCACGCAGCCGCCCATAACAACGGTGGTTGAGTCCATTTCGGTGATGATGGCGGGGCCAAGCACCTTATCGCCGGAGCGCAATTTTGAGCGCTGATAGATAATGGCCGGGGCCATTTTTCCATCCACAACCATTTCATGGTCACGCAGCTTCGCGCCCGATGGGTCGCCATCACCTTTTTCAATGGTCTGCGCTTCCACCTTCGGCTCTGGGCCGAGGGCCGTTGCGCGCATATTCACAAACTCATGGGCGACATCGAGGTTGAAGGTGAACAGGCGCTCATGTTCTTCATCAAACGCTTTTTCAAGCGCGGCCATGCCGTTGCCGGCTTTGAAGTCTTCGATTTTGACCGCGAGCGGTACTTCAAAGGCTTGGCCCGTGTAGCGCACGTCGATTTCAAAGCGCAGCTCCTGCTCGGCTGGCGCGACGCCTTCCTCGCTCAGCTCCCGTGTCACCTCATCGGCGATTTCTTGCAGCACGGCGGCCATGTCTGCATCCGTGGTATTGGGCGCAGCAGTGTTAAAGCTGCGCTGAGCCTCAACGCGCAGCCGGGTCGTGGCATCCCCATAGGCGCACAGGACGCCAGGGGAGGGCGGAATGATCACCGGCCAGGAGTTCATGAGCTTGCCAAGGGCGTTGGCATGCAGCGGACCGGCACCGCCAAAGCCCATGAGCGCAAAGTCACGCGGATCATAGCCTTGCTGGACGGAGACGAGACGCAGCGCACCGAACATGTTTTCGTTCACAATGTCGATAATGCCCGCCGCCGCTTCAAGCAGCGTGATGCCGAGCGCGTCGGCAATGGTTTGAACAGCTTTCTTAGCGCCTTCACGGTCCAGCTTGAAGGTGCCGCCTAGCAGCGCTTCAGGCAGATAGCCAAGCACCACATTAGCATCGGTCACAGTCGGCGCTTCACCACCCTTGCCGTAAGCGACAGGGCCGGGGACGGCGCCGGCAGACTCAGGGCCAACCCGCAGCGCGCCGGTGAGTTCAGGCACATGGGCGATGGAGCCGCCACCGGCGCCAACGGTTTTAATGTCGAGCGAGGACGCGCGGACTGTCAGGTCACCGACAGAGGTTTCGCGCCGGAGCCGCGGCTCATAATTCTCAATGAGAGCCACGTCGGTGGACGTGCCACCCATGTCGAGCGTGAGGATGTTGGGAAGATCAGCCGTTTTGGCCACATAAAGCGCGCCAGAGACACCGCCCGCTGGGCCGGACATCAGCAAGTTCACCGGCGCTTCTTTTGACTTATCAGCGCTTTGCAGCCCGCCATCAGAGCGCAGCAGGTTCAGCTTGCCTTGCATGCCCCAGCTGTCGAGCTCGTCTTTCAGGTTTTGTACATAGCGCGCCACAACCGGACGCACGGAGGAGTTCGCCACCGTTGTCAGCGCCCGCTCATATTCCTGCATTTCCGGCAGAATGTCGGACGAAATGGTGATGGGTAGGTCTGGGAATTCCTCAGCGCAGACTTTTGCCACCGCTTCTTCATGCGCGCCATTCACATAAGAGTTCATAAGGCAGATGGTCAGCGCTTCGATGCCTTCGCCTTTCAGCGCTTGGAGGTTCTCGCGCAGCTTTGCTTCATCAAGAGCGCGGACGGTCGAACCGTCAGCAGCCATCCGCTCCGGCGCTTCAACAGTGCACTCCAGCGGTGCCATCGGCTCTGGCTTGGGCCAGATGATCCAGGCCGCCAGACCACCAGGCACAAGCGAGCGGGCGATTTGCAGGATTTGGCGGTAGCCTTCTGTGACAACCAGGCCAACGCGGGCGCCTTTGCCTTCTAGCACGGCGTTGGTGGCAACCGTCGTCCCATGCATGAAGTAATTAATGTCTTCAGCATTCACCCCAGCGTCTGCGCAGACCTTCTTAGAGCCGCTGACCACCGCCTCAGACGGATCATGGGGGGTTGACGGGACCTTCGTGCGGAAGGTTTGTCCGCTATCATTATCAATGACAAGCAAGTCTGTGAACGTGCCGCCCACATCAACGCCAAGTCGGTAACTCATGCTGCCGTGTTCCTCTCATTCGTGGTGCCGCGCGTTTGTTGTTCCCTGGGTCATGCGGCGTTTCAGGTGCAAATAGGTCAGTTTGCGGCGCTGTCAGGCACAGATTGCGTCCTTCTCGCTCTGCGATTGGGGGAAGCCGCCCGCTTTGGATACCATGGCCGGGGTTGGGCGGCCCAAAACGCCTTCCACCCACCCTGCTAAATCAATGATTTGCTCCAGGTCGACGCCGTGGGCAATGCCGCTTCGGTCTAAGATGTAGATTAAGTCTTCGGTGCCAATGTTGCCGGTCGCCTTGGGCGCAAAGGGGCAGCCGCCAAGGCCCGCAACGCTCGAATCGAGCACATCAACGCCTGCTTGCGCCGCTGCCAGAGCGTTGGCAATCCCAGTATTGCGCGTGTTGTGGAAATGCGCGCGCAGGCGGATATCACCAATGACCTCGCGCACCCGGCCAACCAGGTCCGTCACTTGCGGCGGCACGCCCACACCGATGGTGTCCGCCAAGGCGATTTCCGCTGGTTCTGCGTCGGCCATGGCTTTGGCAATATCGACCACTTTCTGGGGGTCTACCTCGCCTTCAAAAGGGCAGCCAAAGCTGGCTGAGATGGTCACCTGGGCGATGAGCCCCTCCGCCTTGGCAAGGCGAATCATCTCTTGGTTCTCGCGAATGCCGTCTTCGACTGTTTGACCTTGGTTTTTCATGCCAAAGGTGTCTGTCGCCACGATCACGCAACCCGCTTCATCAATGCCGCGCTTGCCGCCTTCCCGCGTAGCAAGGCCGCGCATGACGCCGCGCTTGTTAAGGCACAGGCCTATATAAGAGGTGTCCTTATCATCCGGCAGCGCTTCAATAACTGCTTCTGCGTCCGCCATCTGGGGCACGCGCTTGGGGTGCACGAAGCTCGCCACCTCCAGTCGGTTAACGCCCGCCGCCATGGCGCGGGTGATAAGCGTCACTTTGTCGTCGGTCGAAATGATTTCGGGTTCGTTCTGCAGGCCGTCGCGGGCGCCGACCTCAACAATCTGGACGGTTTTCGCATTTACACTGCTGTATCTGGGCATGACGCTGCTTCCTGGGGGCTTATCTCGTCGCTGAGCGAAACTTTTGGCAAAAATGTATACAAAGAGCAACCGCTTTTGTATACAGCGCGCCACATTCCGGCGATCCGGCCGATACAACACATATGAAAAGGATACAGGCGATGACAGGCGGCGCACTTGAAGGTTTGAGACTCATCGAGATGGGGCAGCTGATTGCAGGTCCGTTTTGCGGCCAGCACATGGCCGACCACGGCGCTGAAGTCATTAAGATTGAGCCGCCGAAAGTTGGTGATGCCATGCGCGCGTGGGGCCGCAACAAGCCTGTCTGGTGGCCCGTCATTGGCCGCAATAAAAAGTCTATCACGCTCAATCTGCGTGATAAAAAGGGCCAGGACATCGTCAAAGAACTGGCAAAAAAGGCGGATTTTCTGCTGGAGAACTTCCGCCCTGGCACCATGGAAAAATGGGGCCTCGGCTATGAAGAGCTCTCCGCCATCAACGAAGCCATCATCATGATCCGTGTCTCCGGCTATGGCCAAACTGGGCCATATTCGCAGCGCGCAGGCTATGGCTCCATTGGTGAGGCCATGGGCGGTATGCGCAATCTGGCTGGCGATCCCTCTACACCGCCGAGCCGCGTTGGCCTCTCTATTGGCGATTCCCTGGCCGCCACATATGCCTGCCTTGGCGCCATGATGGCGCTGCACCGCCGCCACGTCACCGGCAAGGGCCAAGTCGTCGATTCAGCCATTTATGAAGCTGTGCTGGCCATGATGGAATCGACCATTCCCGAGTATACAGAAGCCAACTTCATCCGCGAACGCACTGGCTCCATCCTGCCAAAAGTCGCGCCTTCAAATGTATACCCAACCAAAGACGGCGAAGTCCTCATTGGCGCGAACCAAGACAGTGTTTGGAAGCGCATGGCAGCGGCTATGGGCCAGCCGGAACTGGGCGATGATGCGCGCTATGCCACCCACGAAGCGCGCGGTGAGAACCAGGCTGAGATGGATGAGTTTATCGGCGAATGGACCAAGAACTACACCTCCAAAGACCTGCTCGACCTGATGAACGAGCACGGCGTTCCGGCAGGCAAAATCTTCAAAGCGCCGGATATGCTGGAAGATCCGCATTTTGAAGCCCGCGAAGCGGTTGTCGATGTGGAGCATGACACGTTCAAGAACCTGAAAATGCAGAGCGTGTTCCCCAAACTCTCCGAGACCCCTGGCGACGTAAAATGGCCCGGGCCAAAGCTCGGAGAGCATAACGCAGAGGTCTATGGTCAGGTCCTCGGCATGACGTCAGACGAGATTGCTTCGCTGGAAGCGGAAGGTATCATCTAGCTCGCGGAAAGCGCCGCCATGCTGAACTTGATTCAGCATCTTGTTGATCGCAAGGCTCAGTTCTGGGGAACCAGATCCTGAATCAAGGTCAGGATTGCGGTTCTTGCAGTGGGCGAAATCGCCTAGCCCTCACCCTTAATTAGCGGAAGGAGGCTATACCAGAAGTTCAAAGCAATGGTTACGCGGTAAGCTACGCAGTTCAGCGCGATGGTTTGCCTGTCCGCAGGGCACTTTAAAAATGCTCACCGTCCCCGAAATAAAGCAGCGTACTTATTTTTGTAAAGACGCTGTCCTACACATCTATCGCGCTGTAATGTAAGCATTCTATAAATGCTGCAGGCCAGCTGTGCTTTAATAATCTAGGTGTGACTTTTGTGACTTTTGGCGACCAAAACCGACAAGCTTCTGGCGGGCGGGGGGCGAAAGCATTTGCCGCCGCGCTGCTGGGTCTGGGACTCCTTCTTGGCAGCTGCGCGCATGCGCATGACCAAGCAGGCCATATCCACGAAGAGCCACTTCAGCCACCCTGGCAAGGCGCAACGGGCTGGCCAGACCGCATTGTGGTGACGCTCCCAAAGAGCCCGCAAACCAGCTTCGCCGTCACCTGGCGGACCGATAGTACAGTCACTGAGACGTATGCGGAACTTGTTGAAGCGCGCGATGATGCGCGTTTCGATTTGGGCGCTAAGCGTTGGCCTGCTCAAACTGAAGCGCTCGATTTGCAATCGGCAAATGCGTCCGGAAAAGTCTACAAGATCAAAGACAATCCAGGTCTACCAGCTGCGCATTTTCATTCGGTTGTTTTTGATAGCCTGAAGCCGGACACGCTTTACGCCTACCGCGTGAAGGGCGCTGACGCGCAATGGTCTGAGTGGCTGCAAACGCGCACGGCGGCTGAAGTCGGCCCGATTTCGTTCCTCTATCTGGGCGATGCGCAAAATGCGCTGCGGTCTCACTGGGCGCGGGTCATTCGAGCGGGGTTTCAACAGGCGCCGAAGGCGGATTTCATTTTGCACGCTGGTGATTTGATCAACCGCGCCTCGCGGGATTTGGAATGGGCCGAGTGGTTTGATGCCGTCGGCTTTATCCATGGCATGATCCCCGCTGTGCCGCTGGCTGGGAACCACGAATATGAATGGCTCGGCCTTACTGCGCCGGAAGAGGATCGCTTTTTATCCATTCATTGGCGTCCGCAATTCACCTTGCCGGAAGAGCCGGAGCTAGATGAGGATTTGCAGGAGGTTGTCTATGACCTGCGCTATTCTGAAGACGTCCATTTCTTCATCCTCTCCACCCAAAACACCAAGATTGAAGCCCAGGCCGCGTGGCTTGATAAAGAGCTCGCAAAGAGCGACGCGCGTTGGAAAATCCTGGCCATGCATCACCCGATTTTTTCATCCGGTGAAGACCGCGATAGCCCGGAGCGGCGCGCTGCCTTATTGCCCATTATCAAGAAACGCGGCGTAGACTTGGTGCTGCAAGGCCATGACCACACCTATGCCCGCGGCGCCACCAGCCAAACGCCCGAGCGCATCGCTTTCAAAGCAGATGGCGGGGACCTGGAGACGATGTTTGTGAACTCCGTGAGCGGGCCGAAGCAATATCCTTTCCGCGATAACGGTTGGAGCGATTACGCCTCCGATGGCGTGAAGCTGGTGCGCAAAGGGGCGAACACGCAGTTCTTCCAAGTCATCACCATTGATGAGGGCGTGCTCTCCTATGAAGCCTGGACGGCCACCGGCAAGCTCTATGATGACTTTGTCATGGCGAAAGGGCCCGGCGGCGAGAAGACCATCACGCGCGGGGCGACCAGCACGATGGATGAACGTTTGTTCTCGAATACAGGCGCCTATGAAAAGCCCTGAGGCCTAAAAATCATTGGGTTTTTCAAAGGTTCCGCTGCGCGCAGAGGCTTCCATGGCAGCAAGCATCTGCTGCCGCGTCACAGCCGATGCAAAACTGGGGGCGAGGCCGGTTCCCTCCGTGATATCGCGGTAGAGGTCGGCATACAGTCGCCCAACATTATCGGCCAGCATATGGAGACCAGGACCCTCCTGATAGCGCTCTGGAATGGTCAAGGTTTCCATCGCCAAATCTGGCCCGTTCCCGCCGCGCAGGGTAAGGTCGGCAAGCTGCGCATGGCCAATCGGTCCTTCAATAACCAGGTCACCTTTAGAGCCATGAATGTCCCAAACAAGTCCCGACGCCCGGGTCAGCCCGCCGCGATAGTGAACGCTTATGGGAATACCGCTCGCCAGTTTCCCCATAGCAAGTACTTGGTCATGGGCGGTGAGCGGAATGGTCTCACCCGTCTCCTGCACCGTCGCGGTCTTCTGACGATTCTCCAAGCTTGCCGAGATGTCCTCAACCTCGCCAAGCACGCCGCAGACAGCATCCAGCGTATGGCCCATGGGAATGCTCAGCATGGAGGCGCCATTCGCTATGTCGCACAGATAGGCATTGCTCTGCCCCACCGTTGGGCCCCACTCGACGCCGCTTCCGACCACCGTCGTGGAGAGGATGTCGCCGATATAGCCGTCTGCAACAAGGTCGCGGGCATAGGCAATGGCGGGCGAATAGCGCGCCTGCGTGCCGCAGATGGCGACAATATCGCGTTTGGCGGCCATGCCAGCCATGTCGCGCGCTTCTGCAAGCCCATTCCCAAGCGGCCATTCGCAATAGACATGTTTGCCAGCTTCAATGGCCGGTTTAACCAGCGAAAAATGGTGTGGGACTTTGACTGTCACCACCACAAGGTCGACATGCTCGGATTGGCTGAGCGCCTCTGCCGAGCCAAAAGCGTGTGGCACATTGAAGTGCCTTGCCGCTTTCTCAGCGCTTTCAAGGCTAGAATTGGCAATCGCAGTGATTTGAAACTTATCCGGCATCGCCTGCAACGCAGGGATATGCGCCAAGGATGCCCAGCTTTTCTCCGGTGTGACGCCAATAATGCCGACTTTGATGACCTGGTTCGCCACTATTGCGCTGCGACCTGTTCAGCTGCAGCGCTGTGGTAGACGCGCTGTGCATGCAGGATATGACTGGTCATCGCTGCATTGGCCCAGGCCCGGTCGCCATGGCTGAGGGCGTCGAGGATTTCATCATGCTGGCTGATGGAGCGGGCGAGGTCTTTGGCGCCGTAGGTCACCAGAGTGCGCATGACGACGGGCTGCTCGACCAGGCGCTGCAGCATAGCGGCCAAGCGGGCGCTTCGGGCGGCGTCCCAGATAAGGCGGTGGAAGGCGCGATTATTTTCCAAGAAAACGTCGCTGTCGATAAGACCATTGGCACCAACACCTTTTACGATGGCTTCATGGTGGTGGCGCAGCTGGATCAGCTGGCCCTGCGTGATGTGCTCTGCGGCGCGGCCAGCGGCAAAACCCTCCAGCATGGCGCGCAGTTCGAAGATGTCGTCGATGTCATCTTCGGTCCAGCTGGCGACGAAGACGCGCTGGTTATCCCGGCGCTCGACGAAATAGTCTGCTTCCAGTTGGCGCAAAGCATCCCGAACGGGGGTGCGGCTCACGTCGCACAGCTCGGCCAATTCTTCTTCTTTGAGGTGTTGACCCGGCGCCAATTCGCCCGACACAATACCGCTGCGAATGCGGGCATAGGCTTTGTCGATTGCTTTAGACATAGCTCAAAACTGTATGCCTCATCCATAATGACAGGGTTCGATGGTTAAATATTGTATACTTTTTTTGCGCAGCGCAAGATGTTCATGATGAAGCGGGGAGGCTGATAATGACAAAACGCATTAAGGTGATTGTACCTATTCCAATGGCTGCAGACGGTGTCGCAGCCCGGGCATCGCAACTGCCGCCTGAGATGGTGCGCGCTGGCTTTGAGCCCGAATTTGTGGCTGTCGAGTGGGGTGCAGCCCTGGGCGATAGCTATCATGACATGATGCTGATGGACTGGACGGTGTTCCAAGCGGGCGTCAAAGCCGAAGAAGAAGGCTATGACGCCATTTGTATTGATACAGTCTCAGACAGCGGCATGTATGCGCTGCGCTCGCGGCTCTCTATTCCCGTGCTTGGCCCAGGCCAAGTGGCTTTTCACACGGCCATGACGTTGGGCAAGAAATTCACCATCCTGACCATGTGGAAGGAATGGTTCCCGCTCTACACGAAAACTTTGGCGGAATACGGCATTGAAAACCGCGTCGCTTCTATCCGCCACATCAATACCCGGCCGGATGTGACGGAACTGCTGGAAGGCAAAGAGGAAATCGTCTTCGCTGCCCTGAAAGAAGAAGCTGAAAAGGCCATGAAGGAAGACGATGCCGATGTCATCGTGCTGGGCAGCACAACCATGCACCAATCCGCGCAGTATCTTGCCAATACCTTGCCGATCCCCGTGATCAATCCGGGCGTTATCACCTATAAGCTCTGCGAAGTGCTGCTCGATTTGGGCCTAACCCATTCCAAAGCAGCCTTCCCGAACCCTGAAGTGCCTATGGATGCCAATGTTTTGGCATCAAAGCCTTAAGTGCTGGATTACTCGCCTATCACCGCCATGCTGAACTTGATTCAGCATCTCGTTCCGGACCAAGCTCAGGCTGTGGATCGAGGTCCTGGATCAAGTCCAGGACAGCGACTTAACTAGATTTGAAAGGACCACAATGGCGACTTACCCTTATGAGTATTACGTCAATATCGTCACCAAACGATATTTTGACGGCGTCGATACCAAGGACCTACAAAAGGTCCTCGACTGCTTCCATGAAGATGCTTTCATCCATGAGATGACCTCAAATACCAAGCATGATGGCAGGGACGCTGGCATCAAGACCATGTTCGAAGGTCTGTTTGCGCATAATGAGCGCATCTGGCACGGCAACTTCGTTCATACCGTTGATGTGGAGACCGAGAGCGTCAATTCGCAATTCACGGTCGAAATAGAACCGCACGCCTTGGACAACCAGGAGCAGCGCTATGAGAACTGCAACCGCTTTTACCTCAAGGACGGCAAGTTCACAGAAGTCTTTGTGTACATGTCTGGCGAAAACCTTCTGAAGTAGGACCACCCATGCAATATCAATCTTCTTTAGGCCGCGAAGGCCTCATCGATTTGGCCCTCATGAAATATTTCGCCAATGTCGATAAAAAGGACATGGAAAAAACGCTCGCCTGCTTTCATGACAGCGCGCAATTCACCGTCCAAACCGATTTCACCGTCCACAACGGCAAAGACGCCATAAAAGGCATGTTTGAGACCTTCTTCGGCGCTTATGAGACCATCATCCACCGGGACTTTAATTGCACGGTTGATGAGAAAAACGGGCGGATTTCTGCCAGCTTTGTGGCTGAACTTATAGACGATAAGGGCGAGACGACGCTGCTCTACAACACGAACTTCTGGCGCATCCGCGGCGATAAGTTCCAGGAAGTCTACGTCTATATGTCGGGCGCGAACGTGCTGGTTTAAGGCTTTGGCTCTACCGCCAGTGTCTTACGAAACTCCGCGACACGCGCCATCACCGCATCCCATTCCCGTTGATGCGCATCGAGGTCGACTTTTTCAATGAGGCGGTCGGCCACGACGATCTGGCCATTGACGATGACCGTGCGCACGTTGCCGGGATAGGCTTGGTGCGCGATGGTGGCATAGGCATCGTAAGAGGGCTGCATGTTTGGCGCTTTGGCATCCAGGATGACGATATCAGCCTTCTTGCCCACTTCGATCGAGCCGATATCCTCTTCCAGGTCGAGCGCTCTCGCCCCGCCGATAGTGGCCATCTCGACCAAATCCCGCGGTGTGAAAACGGCGGAGGTCCCCGCTTTGACTCTCGCAACGCGGGCCGCGTAGCCCATAACATTGAGGGTATCCATCTGGTTTGAGGACATGGGCCCGTCGGTACCGAGGCCGATATCGACCCCGGTCGTAAACATCTCAAAGGCGGGTGCAAGGCCTTGGCCGCCTTTGATATTCGCCTTGGGGTTATGTCCCACGCCGACGCCGCGTTCCTTCAATAAGGCAATGTCTTCACTGCCCAATTCAATCACATGCGCACCCAGAAGGCCGTCATGCAAGGCGCCGACGCGGTCCAGATAGCCGACAATACTCTCATCGTCAGAAATCGTATTGAATTCATCGGTTATCAGCTGTCTTTCGGTCGGAAACTCAGCCATGTGCATGACCATCGGCACATCATATTTTTCTGACAAAGCCCGGCAGGCGCGCAGCATTTCTGGCGAGACGGTATATGGTGCGTGGGGCGCGACGGCAGGGATGATGAGCGGATCGCCTTTGAACTCTTTGATAAACTCTTCTGCGTAGGCTAGGCCGCCAAAAGGCTCTGGCGCATCAACGACTGGAAAGCCGATGACCGTTTCTCCAAGCACCCCGCGAATACCCACAGCTTTCACAGCGCGCGCAACTTCATCTTCATGATAATACATATCAGTGACCAGCGTGACCCCGCTCAAAGCCAGCTCCAGAGCGGCATGCCGGGCAGCTACGTGGATGAGGTTCCTGTTGAGGAGTTCCTTTTCGAGCGGGAACATGACGTCAAACAGCAAGTTCTCCACGTCATATTCGCCAATGCCCCTGAAGGCGATCATGGAGATATGGTTGTGCAGCGAAATCAAACCCGGCATGACGATCCCGCCCTGGGCATCGATGAGCGTCTCGGGCGATGGCGTGTTTAGCCGCGCTTCATCGCCAATGGCCGCGATGCGCTCGCCTTCCATGAGGATGGTTGCCTTTGGCAGCACGCGATAGTTCGCATCCATAGTGACAAGGCGCGCATTGATGATGGCTGTTAAGGCTGTGGCAGGAGATGCTGCTGCGAAAAGCCCAAGCGTAACCGAGAGCCCTATAAGAAACCTATTCGCTTTCATCCTTTAAGGCATAGCCAAAGAAGCGGCCTTTGACTATCCAGGAAAAGCCAAACGCAAAGAGGGCGAGGGATTCGCACCAGAAGGTTAGGTTCAACGTGTCCCAAAACGGAAAGGCGTCCTTGAAAGTCACCCGCACCAAAATAGCGAGCATGCAGCCGCTGATCACTAGGCCAGAGGCAAAATAGAGGCGGTTTCGGCGTTTTTTGACAGGCGTTAGTTGGTCTGTGTCGGGGATGAGTTGGTCGGCTTTAACGCGCGGGAAAATCACAAAGCAATAAAAGGCAAGGAAAACGAAGAGGGTTCCGGCAGCGCCAAGATGAACCGTGTTCGCCCAAGGGGTAAACGCAAAATAGCTCTCAGCCGTTCCGCCTGGCGGGCGCAGGCTAAGGCTGGATTATGTTTGATATATTTCAGTGAAAGGGCGGCCCGGAAACACCTCACACTCGCAGCCAGAGCCCGATGTTGGGAATAGAGCCGTCGCAAAGGCGCACAGGCCCGCAGCGCCTGCAAAAATCCCTTCAGCGGTGCTTTCGCCCTTATAAGCGATGAGAAAGGTGCCAATGAAAAATAGGCAGCCGATGAAAATCCCGCCGGCAAAAGGGGCGTAATAGAAGTGGCTTAATGTGTTATAGAAGCATACGCCGAAAAGCGTGCTGACGCCCAAGGCAATATGCATCGCAAAGGCAACAATTCCAACCAGGAAGGCGCTCGTTCTTCCGTCGATAATCTGCGCATTTGGGTCTGGGCTCGCATGGAGCGTGCCGCGCTCCGGCGCAAACATGTCCTGCAAGGCGCTATAAACGCTCATCTTCAAACCCCTTCACCCCGAAGCTTTTTGAAAGACTATGGCATGGGACCCAAGCTGGCTAGAGCGCGCTCACTTTCACTGGAATGGCGCTCATAAGCGGGATACCGGTTTTCTGGTCAAAAAAGGCAGCGTTGTCCGTGAGACGGCCTGTATTCCCGCCTTCGCCTTTCGGGTCATCTTCTTCAGACGGGGATGTGCCCCAAGCGTGGGGGACGGAGAGGCATCCGGGGCGTACGTCAGCCGCTGACCGGGCAACGCAGGAGATGCTGGCGCGCTCTGATTCAATGCTGATGGCATCACCGTCCGCTAAGCAGAGGCGTTCCAAGTCATCGGGATGCATATAGGCCGGGTGATGTGGAATACGCCTGCGCTGTACCGGGTCTTCATGCCAGTTGGAATTGTGGATATCGTTGAGGCGGCGACTTATGACGCGGAACGGATAGGCTTCCTCAGCAAGCGTTTCATCAAGCCGCGGCGCGCACGCTTTGAGCTCTTCAAAGATGACATCGCTGCCGATATTCAGCTTGGTTGCCCAATCATCCGGCTTTGGCGCGACGGGCAAGGTGCGGTCCCAGATTTTTCCCTTATGGACGGCTGAGTCCGCAAAAGCCTCGCTGACGGGGACAGGTGACCCATTCAAGGTCGCCTCCCAGGCTTCGATGGCAGTTGGCCTTTGCTGGGAGGGAATGTGGGTTCGGTTGTCGGCAGCCTCTTGTGGGTCGAGCAGCGCAAAGGACTGCACGTCAAGTGGCTTGCCAAGGGCAGCGGCCATCGCGTGGAAGGCCTCAAATTCGGCAAAGAGGTCCGAGCCTTCCGGCGTTTCCAAGATGGGGTCGCTGACCTGGCCATAGGTCTCTTCAAAGCCCCAGCCAGCGCCGAAGTTGCCGAATAACTCCGTCGCTGCCGTCGTGCCATGCAGCTCATAATGCAGCTTTGGCACCATCACATAGTCAGCCATTTCGCATGTTTTTGACATGCGCACATCAAAGCAGACGAGCAAGTCAAGCGCCTTCATTGCCTGTGCCGTTTTAATCTGGTCTGGCCAGGCGAGCATTGGATTGCCGCCCAGGCTGATCAGCGCTTTGATTTGGCCGTCGCCTGGCGTCAAAATCTCGTCAGGCAAGGCAGCGGTTGGCAGGCCCGATGCTGATTCCTCAAGGCCGCGCGTGCGCAATTTGGTTCCAAAGCCCGTCGATGGCATCGGTCCAGGCGAGGCGGCAAGTGCGGGTAGGGACTTAATGAACACACCGGCATTGCGCTTCGTCTCTCCCGCGCGGCGCCAGTGGCCAAGAAGTGAGGTGATGGCCAAGGTCAGATATTCGGTAACATTGCCAAAGCCCGCCATGTTTGGGCCTGTACCGGCGGAGATATGACCTTTCTTTGCAGCACCGAACATGCGCGCAGCCGCTACGATATCCTCTGCCTTTAGACCCGCCCGTGCGGCGACTTTTTCCGGCGTGAAGGGCGCAACGGCCGCCTTCAGGGCTTCAAAACCTTCGGTTTCCGCCTTTACAAAGGCCTCGTCATAGAGCTTGTCTTCAATAATCTGGCGCGCAATGGCGGCCAGGATAAGCGGGTCTTCGCCGGGGCGGCATAGAAGATGAATATCGGCTTGCCGCGCTCAAATAGTCACTCGCGGATCAATGCCGACGAGTATCATGCCGCGCTTCTTCGCTGCATGCAGATTTTTCGCTGGGTTGAGGCCAAGCCCTCCATTCATGGAAATCAGCGGGTTGGTGCCCACCAGCATAAGGCCGTCCCATTCCGTATGGCGATAACCGCCAGCGAGCCAGGGTCCATGTTCGGCCCGCGCGATGCCTTTGCCCGGTTGGTCAATGGTAACGGAGGTGAAGACCATGTCGCTTTCTATGGCCCGCATGAACGCCAGGGCGAAGGCATGGCTGGAAAGATTGGTGAAGCCAAACGTCCCAATGTAAAGCGCCACGCTGTTTTTGCCGTGCTTGGCTTGGATGTCGGCAATTTTGTGGGCTATTTCTTCCGCTGCTGTCTCCCAGGAGATGTCATCATGATGCCCGGTGTTCGTGCGTTTTTTGGACGACAGGAGACGGCTTGGCATC
>CAKZYD010000225.1 GCA_937884085.1 uncultured Sphingomonadales bacterium
ATAAAACCAGAAGAAGCCGTCAAATTCAAAAGTGCGAAAGATCTGATACGTTATCGGTCTATTTGCGGGAGATTAGGCGGGAGGGTGGTGAACCAGCGGCTTAAAGAAAACCTGGACAGTTTTACGGCGCGCCGAAATTGCGTTTTCTACTCAGATTCCTGGACGCCGGGTTTAGTTAAAGCCAACAAACGCATCATTTCTTTTTCACCCTCGCTTGTGAGCTTCCAGTAAGTGCTTTTGTCGGAGGGAGCACGTTTTTTTTGGCCTTTCTGGATTAGATTAAGAGCCAGGCATTGAACTTTAAAGCTTTGAAAAGACTCATCTTCGGGTGTAGCCATTTTGACTGGCACCATCTTTTTGCCGTCATCAAACTCAAACTCGTACTCCAGTCCATCGAACATAAACGCAACTCTTTTTTCAAAATGCGCTTTAAGTTGATGCTCCGTAGCCTCATCGATTGTTATTGTGGCAACACCCTCAAATAGCTCATCGAACTCGCAACTATCTTGCTGAGTTAGAGTATATCGAACCTGATTACTTTTGTCTCTCCACTTCCAATAAAAATTTATTGGAAATTGATCTGATCCTCGAACAAGGTTGCTTCTATCGCCATCGTAAGAACCTTTTGCCTCTGACAGCTCAGCTTTTAGTGATTCAACTTCAAATTTAAGCTTGAGAATTTGGTCCCTCGCCTCAGCACTGGCAAGAGAATCAGCACGGACCCAACCTTCGGACGGTTTGTCTTTTATCAGCCTTATCACAGAGCGACTAATTGCAGATCCCAATTGATCGGCCGATTTCCAGTATTTTACCTGTCTTTCTTTTAGCTTTTCCTTAAAAGAAATGAGCTTAGCGACTGCTTCTTGGGAAGTTTCCACATTACCAAGGCGTATGTCATCGGTATTCTCGTGAATAAAGGCTAGGATTGGCTTATTGAGCGATTTAGCAAATTCATATTCCATTTCGGTAAAGCTCACACCTGTATCAGGGTGAACTGAGCCATAACGGCCAGCAACAATGACTAAATAATAGTCACAATCGTTGATTACACGCTGAATCAGCGTCCATGAATCGTCATCTGAGGCTTGGAAAAGCTCCATTCCGGCGGGAATGCAGTCCAATTCCAATAAAGCCTGAATAACTTCTTTTCGTTCCACCTCAAGGTCCGTGAAAGTGGAACTAACAAAGACTTGATATCTTTTGTTGCTATCGAGTGTCATATTAAGAGTTGAGGTTTCTAAAGCTTATCAAAAAACGTTTTTTGGAGTTGCAATCAACTTCTCAGCAAACCCTCAACGCTTAAATCCTCATCCAACTCTGGCCAGTGGATTCCATAGCCGCCGCCACATGCTTCCCAGCTGGCGCGCTGATCAGCGCTCGCGTTCAGTAAACGCGGGAACCAAGCCAGCGGCACAGAAATAGTCCGGCCATCCATCAAATCGACCACCAAACTATCGTCAGTACAGCGAACATCTGCCACGCGTTCGTCCGTGACTTTAGCGGAAATGTTCATGCCAGCTCTCGATCAGCACTTCTTTGTTAGCCTCAACACGTTTGAGTATCGCATTTATCTCATGCGGGCGGAAGCCAATGTTGCGCGCTAGCGTGACTGGCTCCAACCACGCTTTGAGCGATGACTCTGCCTTATCGACGTGGATGTGGGGCGGTTCATCGTTCTCATTGCTATAGAAATAGAAGCGATAGCCCTCCTCTCGAAGGACTGTGGGCACCTCTACTCCCCACTCTCCAAATAAATCTCCCCGCCCTTCTCGCGGAACTCCTCTGACTTCTCAGCCATCCCCTTCTTGGCATCCTCATCCATGGCAAGGAAATCCCAAGCGTTCTTTTTGCCGGCCTCATCCCGGATATCTTGGCTGATCTTCATGGAGCAGAATTTGGGGCCGCACATGGAGCAGAAATGGGCGACTTTGTGGGCTTCTTTGGGGAGGGTTTGGTCGTGGTAGTCGCGCGCGGTTTCTGGGTCTAAGGCGAGGTTGAATTGGTCCTCCCAGCGGAATTCGAAGCGCGCGCGCGATAGAGCGTCATCACGCTCTTGCGCTGCCGGGTGGCCTTTGGCGAGGTCGGCAGCGTGGGCGGCGATTTTGTAGGTGACGACGCCGACCTTGACGTCGTCGCGGTCTGGCAGGCCCAGATGCTCCTTAGGCGTGACGTAACAAAGCATGGCCGTGCCGAACCAGCCGATCATGGCCGCGCCGATGCCGGAGGTGATGTGGTCATAGCCCGGCGCGATGTCTGTGGTGAGCGGGCCGAGGGTGTAGAACGGGGCTTCGCCGCATTCCTTCAGCTGCTTGGTCATGTTCACTTTGATTTTGTGCATGGGCACATGGCCTGGGCCTTCGATCATGACCTGGCAGTCTTTCTCCCAGCCGATTTTGGTTAGCTCGCCTAGGGTTTCCAGTTCGCCGAATTGAGCGGCGTCATTGGCATCGGCGATGGAGCCGGGGCGCAATCCATCCCCTAAGGAGAAGGAGACGTCATAGGCGCGCATGATGTCGCAAATGTCTTCAAAGTTCTCGTAGAGGAAGCTCTCTTTGTGGTGCGCCAGGCACCATTTGGCCATAATAGACCCGCCGCGCGAGACGATGCCGGTGACGCGCTCTGCGGTGAGCGGCACATAATGGAGCCGCACGCCGGCATGGATGGTGAAATAGTCAACGCCCTGCTCGGCCTGCTCAATGAGCGTATCGCGGAAGATGTCATAGGTAAGCTCTTCGGCAATGCCGCCGACTTTTTCGAGCGCTTGGTAGATGGGCACCGTGCCGATGGGCACGGGGCTGTTGCGGATGATCCATTCGCGGATGTTGTGGATGTTGCGGCCCGTGGAAAGATCCATGATGTTGTCCGCGCCCCATCGAATGGCCCAGACCATTTTTTCCACATCCTCTGCGACTGAGGAGGTGACGGCGGAGTTGCCGATATTGGCGTTGATCTTCACCAAGAAGTTGCGGCCGATGATCATCGGCTCAGATTCCGGGTGGTTGATGTTGGAGGGGATGATGGCGCGGCCGCGGGCCACTTCATCGCGGACGAATTCAGGGGTGATGTAGTCGGGGATTTCAGCGCCGAAGCTTTCGCCATCGCGCTCCATTTTCTCTTTCAGTTGCGCCCGGCCCATATTCTCGCGGATGGCGATGAATTCCATTTCCGGCGTCACGATGCCAGCGCGGGCATAGGCGAGCTGGGATACTGCCTTGCCGTCTTTGGCCCGGTAGGGACGGTTCTTGATTGGGAATTCAGGGACGAGGAACTTACCCTCGGCAAAGCCATTGTCTTCGGGCTTCACAGCGCGGCCATCATAGGCTTCTACATCGCCGCGGGCGGTGACCCAGGCCTCGCGGGTGCGCGGCAGGCCTTTATAGATGTCAATCTCAGCGCCCTCTTCGCTGTAGATGCCGGAGGTGTCATAGACCGTAACGGGCGGCTCATTGGCTGTTGGGTGGAGCGCAATCTCCCGCATGGGAACGCGCAGGTCTTTATGAATCTCGCCCGGCTTATAGACCTTCTGGCTGGCCGGCAGCGGGCCGGTGGTGACGGTAAAGCTACCAGCTTCAAGGTCTGCAGGGTTGACGGGTTTGTTCATGGCTCAGGCTCCCAGCGCTAGATGTGACGCTTTAGGAGGCTTTGGTGGCGTAGCCATGTTCCAATCCCTCCGCCGGCATCACCCGGATCAGGTTCAAAGGGTTTAGGAACTTCGGTCCCCGTCTCAGACGCGCATCCCAGCGCGGCACCCCTCGGAACGAATGCCCTTAGCTATAAAGGACGATCAGGCGGTTGGCAAAGGAAACCGGCCTCGAAATATGCCGAAACATAGATAGCTTCGAATATAGGGCAAAGGACGGGTGGGCGCAGGCGCCCGGGGCTTTAAGGCGCCTGCCCCCATCAGTCTATAAGGATACGCTTTGCACCGTTATGCGAGCCGCTTGCGGCGCAGCGTTCCAAGACCGAGCATACCAGCGCCAAGCAAGGCAAAGCTGCTGGGCTCTGGCACTTCTGTGATGGTGATACGGGCAAGTTGAAAGCCGGCCCGATCGGTCACAAAGTCAATGGCGTCCGCGCCTAAAATGGCGCCATTGGGCTGCTCAAGACCGGCGAAGGTGCCAGCGCCCAGGATATCGCCAAGGCCTTCGTGCAGGGTGACGACACCATTCACCGTTGGCGTGCCCGAGCCACGCGGAAAGCCGGGGGCAAAGGCCGGGCCATCTGTGGCGTCATTTTCCTCAGTACCGGCATCATAGATAGAGTTGCCGGTGACGAGAATGTCGACGTCGCCCAGGAAATTGCCTGCATCATCAAACAACTCAATGGGCGCTTCATTGCCAATGAACGCATCGTTGGAGGAAATCACCATCGACACATAGGTTAAGAAGCGTTGGTCCGTTGGGTCGTTGATAGTGATGATGGCGGTGCCGATTTCGCCTGGCTCAATGACAGGCGCGCCGGGGAAGCCTTCGGGGGCAGCGATGACCCCGCCTTGGCTGTTGGGGTCAGCCGCAAGGCGCTCATTGGCAACCCCGCCACCCATGCCCATGGCCTCTGGCGTGTTGGAAAAAGGCCCCCCTTCTTCAGCAACCACTTCCAGGCCCGGTGAGGCAGCTTCCCCAATGTTGAACAAGTCAAAAGACCCGTTGTGGAAGCCAAGATAAACAGGCGTAAGCGAAAAGCCATCGCTGGGCGCCAGGTTCTCAACAGTAACGCGGATTTGGGCCGCCTGGGCAGAGGCACCAAAAACCGTAAGCAAGACCGCGCCGGCAAGGACGCGGCCCAAATGCGGTGGGCGTAGTGTGTGTGACATGACAAAGCTCACTCAAATGATTGGCCGAAAACACACGAGCGCTTGAAAGCCGCCAAGTGCTCGCAGGTTGGATGCTATGGTTTATGATTTCTTAAGCCCATTCACCTCACATCACATGCGTGTGAGGTGTTTGTGAGGTGGCTGTGCGCTTTATGAACAGGGGCCATATACGCTTAGTGTCAGCAGTGGCATTGCTGTAAGAACCCGAGGGCTTTCTTAGGCCTATAAGCCGTGGGCCCGCGGCGCGGACAGTGTGTCGAAACCGCTTAACGTGACGCAGGTCCGGTCCCAGTTACGCCTTTATTTGGAGAGAGATTGTCTTGGCCAAGAACACCCGCTACGTCCAAAACCATACGAATAAGGACACCGCCTTTATGCCCCGCCTGCCCCGTTTTTCATCTGCTTGTGCCTTGGTAATGTCTCTTGGGCTTATGTCGTCAGGGCTGCTCTCTTTGGCTGCCTTAGCACCTCCGGCAGCCGCGCAAACACGCCCCATGGACATCACAGACCTCTTGAATGTTCGCCAAGTCCTCTCCCCTGTCGTGAGCCCAGATGGAAAATATGTCGCCTATGCGCTGAGCAAAATGCGCAATGTGTTCGCCGGCGCGCCGGATGGCCCAGCGGACCGGCACCTTTATGTGGCGACCGCAGCAGGCGAGACACGCGCCTATGTCACTGGCCATGTGGTTGTCACCGGCATTCAGTTCTCCCCCGATGGAACGCATATCACCTTCTTGGCGCGCATCGGCACGGACGCACGCGTTAGCCTCTATCAAATCCCAGTTGATGGAGGCGGGCCGCAGCGGCTTTATCAGCATTCTGGGGACATCCTGGACTACATCTGGTCCGAAGATGGTAGCAGCATCACCTTTGTGGCGGCGCCATCGGAAAACCCTGACACGACGAAGCTCGTTGAAAAGGGCTTTAATGCAAAGGTCTATGAAGAGAGCGTTCAACCCAACGGGCTGTGGCGCATATCGACAAAAGAACGCGCAGGCTTTGCTGAGCAGATTAAAGTCGACGGACACCCCTCCTCCATAACAGCGGTACCCGGCGGCAAACTCATGGCTGTTGCCATAGCGCCAACGCCGCATGTGGACGACCACCTCATGAAAAGGCGCATCCACTTTTTAAGTGCCAAAAATGGCAAAGTGAAGAGTGTCATCAAAACGCCTGGGAAGATTGCCGCCTTCGCCCTGTCGCCGGATGGGCGTAGTTTTGTCTTGGCGGCGGGTGTCGATCAACATGATCCAGCGGCAACG
The DNA here is from genome assembly GCA_937884085.1 of uncultured Sphingomonadales bacterium. Classification (GTDB taxonomy): domain Bacteria; phylum Pseudomonadota; class Alphaproteobacteria; order Sphingomonadales; family CAKZYD01; genus CAKZYD01. The sequence continues at coordinate 6,076 of CAKZYD010000225.1, forward strand.
ACGCTGTACAGCGGGTCTGTAAGCAAACCCACGCTGAACCTGCTGCGCAGTGGCCCCTTTGCCGTGATGGACGTGGACTGGCTGAGCGATGGCCGTATTGCAACCCTCATCCAAGAAGGCGAGGCAAGCCGCCTCGAATTTCTGAGCAGCGACGGAACTGTGACGGCGCAAATCCCGCAAAACGGCCGTGTGGCACATATGATTGACGCTGCTGGCGGGCGGATTGTTGCGAGCATCAGCGCGCCGAACATGCCGCGCGAACTGTTCGTTTTTGACGGCGATACCGCGCAGCGGTGGAGCAATCACAACAGCTGGACGCGCAGCAGAGCCTTCGCCAAGGCAGAGAGCTTTGCCTACACCGCCCGCGATGGGCAAAGCGTCTCTGGTGTATTGACCTATCCCCTCAAAAAGAAAGGCCGCGTGCCTCTACTCTTGATGGTGCACGGCGGGCCAGAAGCGCATGATTCCAATGGCTGGAATACCAGCTATGGAGACCCAGCACAGATTGCAGCCGGTCAAGGCTATGCCAGCTTCATGCCAAATTATCGCGGTAGCACAGGCCGCGGCACAGCCTATTCAAAGCAGCATCAAGGTGACTATGCCGGCAAGGAATTCAATGACTTGGTCGATGGTATTAAAGCACTTGTTGAAACCGGCTTAGTCGATGAAAAGCGTGTTGGTATTACAGGCGGCTCTTATGGCGGCTATGCGTCGGCTTGGGCTGCCACCAAGTTGACGGACCATTTCGCTGCGGCGGTGATGTTCGTTGGCATCTCCAACCAAATCTCAAAATTCGGCACAACGGACATCCCCAACGAGATGTATCTGGTGCATGCGCGCCAATGGCCGTGGGAGAATTGGCAAAAGATGCTCGATGTATCGCCGGTGACCTATGCCGGCAGATCAAAGACGGCCACCCTCATCTTACACGGCTTGCAAGATACGCGGGTCCACCCAAGCCAGTCTTACGAAATGTACCGGCATCTGAAACTGCGCGGAAAAGCGCCTGTGCGCTTTGTCACCTACCCCAATGAAGGCCATGGCAATCGCAATGCGGCGGCACAGCTGGACTACGCCTATCGCCTGATGCGCTGGATGAACCACTTTGTGCGCGATCAAAAAGAAGGGGTTCCACCAATGAAAATCGATGTTTTAGAAGCATTAGCGCTGGGCAAAGAGTTGCCGCGCAGCCGATAGGAAAAATACCATTTTGGGGGGGATCACTATGGAAGCGTCAGCCACGCTGCAAGATTTGCTTGATCGACAGGCCATCAGCGCCTGTGTCCTGCAATATGCCACCGCAGTCGATGCCCATGATTGGCCGCTCTATGCAGATTGCTTTACTGATCCCTTGCATCGCGATTTCACGGCTTTTGCACCAGATGTGGTTGGCGAAATTGACGCAAAGCAATGGGCGAGCGAAGTCTCCTCTACGTTAACCGGCTTTGATGCGACCCAGCATAATTCCACCAATCACCGCCACGACATACGCGGAGACGAGGCGACCTGCTGGTCATATATGACGGCCGAGCACGTCTATATCGAAGACGGCGTCAGCCAGGTTGTTACCTTGGGCGGCGAATACACAAATGTCCTGGTGCGAGACGGTGCGCGATGGCGCATCAGGTCTTGCACATTGAATGTACGCTGGTCTCGCGGCGATATGGACTTGTTTGAAAAAGCTGTCAAACGCGCGGCCGAAGAAGGCCGGGCATGGATGGTAAATGCACAGTAAGGTTACGTCTGCGTTAATGGATCACATTTAAGCCATGCACTCAGTGCATATCTGATAAGATTTCCCATACACTACTAAACTAACCCCTCCTGCGTATATGGTCAGTACATATTAACCAGGAGAACAAACATGAGCTTCGAGATCAAAGTTTTCGGTAGCCCGGTTGAATTTGGTTCTTTCGGATTTTTTGACCTGATGGATGCCAATAAGCCGGCCATACGCCGCCTTGCAGACATTGTGGACTTCACGTCACGCAAAGATGACGTGGCAAGCACGGCGACACAGGACGAAATGCTTCCGACAGCCGCATAAATCGGTTTTCCCGCAGTGAGGTACGCCTGTTCCTCCCTCCCCTCCCTTGGGTGTATTTTGCTGCGGGACATCGTGCGCTGGCGCTAATATTGAGCACCGCGCACACCCCATTTGGCCAGCTGAGCGGCCTGCTCAGCCGGCCTTTTTCTTTTTGAAGAGCAGATTTGCGCAGCGCTTTAAGCGTTTCGACGGCGCATTAAAATAAGGGTCGGCCATTCCCCGGTTTCAATCCGCAAGGACAAAAACCAGCCCAAGCTCCGATACCGGCTTAATACCGCCGCTTCCTGGGTCTTTAAAAGGCCTGCCAAAACGATGATGCCGTGAGAGGCTGCGACGGCGCAGATATCTTTGGCAAGCAGCTGCAAGGGCCGCGCTAAAATATTGGCCATCACCAAATCATAGCGCGGAGCGCGCCGGAGCCTGCGATCTTTAACGCCATTTGCCGTGAGGATATGCGCGCGTGCCCAGCTGGGACGCACCCCGTTAAGAGCAGCGTTTTCCAGCGCAACGTCGATAGAAACCGGATCAATATCACTCATGACCACGGGTGTCTTGGCGGCTTTTGCCAGCCCGAGCCCAAGCACACCGCTGCCGCAGCCCAAATCTAGCGCACGCTTGAAGTCTCTGCGTTTTAACAACCAATCGAGTGCCATAAGGCACCCATAGGTCGTTTCATGGCGCCCCGTTCCGAAAGCCTGGTTGGCTTCAATCCACAGCCCCACCTGGCCCGGTTTCAACGTGTCCGCCACATGGGCCCCATATACGTGAAAACGCCCTGCGGTAATGGGCGGCAACATCGATTGGCTATGGCTGACCCAATCAACATCGGGCAATGGCTCCATGTCGAAATCAATACCAGGCAACGCCGCCGCCAATATGGCGCGGTCGATGGCGGATGGAAAATACGCCTCCACCTGAAGTACGGGCGCGCCCTCTTCCGGTGCGAAGGCAGAGATGGACGGGGCTGGCGCTAGGGCCTCAAGAGCCCCCTCATAGCCTGGCGCGTCCTCTCGCGAGACGACGTACTTAACAACCCAGCCTGGCATATCAGGCTTTAGAGACGAAACTATCGACCACGCGTTTGAGGCCAGAGGTTTCAAACTCCACGGCAAGTTTATTGCCTTCCACCTCTTGCACAACGCCATAGCCGAACTTGTCATGGAAGACGCGCTCTCCGGCGGCATAGTCGCTGGGCTTGGCGCTGACGATGGTGAGTTTTTCCACTTCCCCGTCAATCACAGCGGCCCGCCGCGACCCCCCGCCTGCGGCTTGCGCGCGGCGATAGCCCGGCCCGCGGTGGCGGCCTAAAGCGTCCCAATCATAAGCGCTGTCTTGGAATTCACTACTGGCTGACCCGCTGCGCATCCAATCATTGCCGGCGGAATACATGCCCGATTGCCGGATATGCTCGATGTCCTTGGCTGGCAGCTCTTCAACAAAGCGCGAGGCGATGGAGGATTGCCATTTGCCATAAAGCTGCCGGTTTGCGGCGTAGGAAATGGTGACCACTTTGCGCCCCCGCGTGATGC
>CAKZYD010000226.1 GCA_937884085.1 uncultured Sphingomonadales bacterium
ATCTCTTAGCCAAGTGAGCACCATGTGCATGAATTTAATAGGTCCTGACCCTAGTCTTTGGCCTTCGCAGCAGTCTGTTCCGCGCGCCAAAAGTCACAAAAGTCACACCTGCCTTATTAAGGGGCGGTCATACGGTGTCAAAGAGCAGTGTCCTGTTAAGGGCCAGTTACGCGCATCATAGCGCCGCCCAAGCGTGTAGGACAGTTTGGAGTTGACTTAAGGCCTATCTGTCATGCCCTGCGCGGCATTTTGAATGGCAGAAGGCAGCGCACCCATTGGCGTGAGAAACGCCTTAAATCCAGGCTCTCGTGAATGGCCGTTGCTGGTGTGCCATCAAAATGCGTTTCGACGCGTGAGCGCGTATAAAACGGCGTGTCTTCCAGCATGGTGAGCGTTTGCGGCTGTGTGCCTGCTTGCGTTGGGACGGTGCGGGCGACACGCCATATGGGCCCTGGTGAGAGGTCGGTGGCCGGTGGACAGGCCATCTTCGATACGGTGCCGTCGCTGTGATAGCGCAAGGCGAGACGCTTGGTGTCCCCATTCTTCAGGATTGCATCATAATAAATGCCCGCCCCATCTGGCAAAGGCGCTCGGCACCAATCCCAACTCTCAAAGCCTTCTTCCAGCATTTCTGTGCCCCAGTTGGAATCAAAATAGGCTTCTCCCGTCCAGCGCATGGCGGGCTTCTCAAACGCGACCTCGACGTCTGCCGCTGGGGCGATGGGATGCCAAAAGTGCTTGCCTTGGGTATCTAGGGCGTAGGGCGATGCTGTGCGCCAACGCGGTTTGAGCGTAATGGTGCCCGTCACCCGCTGCGGGAAAGGGGCGGCGACTTCATGGATAGTGATGACACAGCTCTCGCCATCCCAAGCAACGCTGCTTGGACCGATTTTGAGGGCGTGCGGCGTGCGGCTTATGGCGCCGCGCCCTCGTTCCGTTAGCGTCCAGCGCCTGACGCCTTTGCCATATAGGCCAACATTGAAGGCCACATGGTTCTCTGGGTGTTTGTGCCCTGACCAAGCGTAGTAGGGCGAGAAAACCGAGCCAATCATGATAATGATTGAAAAGCCAAAGCGGCCATCCTGACTGATGGCATCGGCATACCACCAGCCATAGCCGCCTGGCGGCACCATCATGTCAAAGCGTGGTCCTTCAGAATCTGCTCCGCCGCCAGCATCCCCGAAAGGGTTGCCATCGGCACGCCCGCCCCCGGATGCACGCTCCCGCCCGCCAGATACAGGCCCTTGATGGGGCTCTTCGTGCCGGGACGTGCGAAAGATGCTGTCCATCCGTGGGAGGCCCGGCCATAGAGCGCTCCGCCGGAGCTGGGGAACAGCGTCTCGAAGTCGGCCGGTTGTGTCGCTTCGATCTGCGCTGTGGCCAAATCCACCGTCAAACCGCACTGGGCGAGCCGAGACTGCGTCATCTCCAGGCATTGGGATATCTCCTCTTCATTGAGCCGCTTGCGGTCGCCGAACGCAGGCGCATTGATGAGAAACAGCATGCGTTCAGCCGCCCCGCTGGCGAGCGGCACATCTTCTTCTTGGTCTTGGGCGCAGACATAGACCGTCGGATCCTCTGGTATGCGCCGGTGCTTGGTGAGGGCCTCGAATTCGCGGGCATAGTCGCTAGAGAAAAACACATTGTGCCGTTTCAGCGGGAAGCCGCTGGTCTGCGCAGACACACTCCAAGTGACGGCCGACAAGGAGCGTTTGCTGGGGGCCACGGCGGCATCCGCCATGGCTGGCGAGGCTAGGAAGGGGCGGACCAAGCGAGAGACGTCGCCGCAATAGAGGATTCGTCCAGAGCGCAATTCCTCGCCATCAGCGAGCCGAACCCCAACGCTTTGTCGGCCCTCCGTCAATATCTCCGCAATATCAGCGCCCAGCCTAATGTCTGCGCCCTGGGCTGCGGCAAGCTTTGCCATGGCGCGCGCCAGACCATGCATGCCGCCTTTTACCAGCCACACGCCGTCTTGCTCCACATGGGCGATGAGCATGAGCGTGGCGGGTGCCATAAACGGGGAGGAGCCGACATAGGTGGCATAGCGCCCGAAGAGCTGCTGGAGTCTTTGGTCTGGAAAATAGCTGCCAAGGCTGCGCCACAGGGTTTGCAGCGGCTTGAGCGCCATCAATTTCGATACTTTCGTAAAGCCGACACGCGCGGCCAGCTGCGTGGGCGAGGGGCAGGGCGCGGCGATATAGGTGTCTTTCAGCGTGTCAAAAATGGCGGCTGAATCTTTGCAGAACCGGCGATAGCCCTCTGCATTTTTCCGTCCGAAAAAGCGGGTGACTTCGTCCTCAGACTGTTTTTGGTCTGCGAACAGGTCGAAGACGTCACTATCATCCCAGGCATGTCTGGCCAGCGTGTCCGCCTTTTTGAGCGGGACTTGCGTTTCGAAATCCGCATTCCCCATGGCAAAGAGCCGCTCAAACACCCACTTCATCGTAAAGACGGTCGGCCCTGCATCCACATGATGATTGCCAACCGGCTGGCGCCGCATCTTGCCGCCGACCTCCGCCTCTTTCTCTAGCAAAATGACGCGCTCACCCTTGGCGGATAGCGCAACCGCTGCGGAGAGACCGGCCAATCCAGCGCCGATGATGATGGTCGGTTCGCTGCTCACGGATGTCCTCAAAAAGTTTCGGTTGATTTCTTTTGATCAAGCGTCAATAATTATTGACATATATCATGTCTAATAACTTAGACATTCTCAAAGGGAGGGTGCAATGGAAAACACCGCGCGGATTGAGCAAAATCTGGAAGCAACCATTGAACGCGCGACGGGCCCTTCCTGCCCGCCAGGTTTATCTAAGGCTATTCATCACGCTGTCTTCCCCGGCGGGGCGCGGGTACGGCCCTCCTTGAGTTTGGCAGTGGCGGATGCCTGCGAATGTCAGGATACCGCCCTGGCCGAAGGCGCTGCGGTAGCCATTGAGCTGCTGCATTGCGCATCGCTTATCCATGATGACCTGCCATGTTTTGACAATGCCGACATCCGGCGGGGCAAGCCGTCGGTCCATGTCCTCTATGGCGAGCCTCTGGCCGTGTTGGCCGGGGATGCTTTGATTGTTGAGGCCTTCAATGCCGTGACGCGGTCCGGCTCCAACCATCCCGCGCGCATGGCCAAGCTCATCACCTGCATCGCCAAATCCGTGGGCATGACGGGCGGCATTACCGCCGGCCAAGCCTGGGAGAGCGAAGAGGTTATCGATATCAATGAATATCATAGCGCAAAGACCGGCGCTCTGTTTGTCGGTGCCGTCAGTGTTGGGGCGATTGCTGCTGGGCAAGACCCTGCACCATGGCGCGATGTCGGCGCCAACATCGGGGCGGCTTATCAGATTGCTGACGACTTGATGGATGCGCTTGGAAGCGCGGAGGAATGCGGCAAGCCTGTGGCGCAGGATTGCGCGCATACACGGCCCAACGCCGTTCAAGAATATGGCGTCAGCGGCGCCAGCGCGCTGTTGAAAGAGACAGTCGAAGCCGCCGCCGATGCGGTGCCTGATTGCGCCCATGTTGGCGCCTTGCGCAGCTTAATTGTGAGCCAAGCCAAGCGCCTCATCCCCGCCAAGCATGCGCAAAAGGTTGTCTAGCCCGGTCGCTATCTAGCACTGCATAATGCTCTGATGGGACTTTACGATTCTTGGCTTAATCTCCGCGACGCTTGCTTAACATCTGAGCGCTTTCACCGATTCGCAGAGCGCTTTCCCCTGACCCGGCCGATTGTGCGCAAGCGGCAAAGCGAAATCTTCGATATCGTCTCCGGCTTTGTGCACACGCAAATTCTGCTCGCTTGCGTCGAGCTCAACGTCTTCGAGCGCATTGGCAGTGGTCAAACGATCGCAGACTTGTCATCGCAGATTGGGCTTGGGGTTGATGAAACCCGGCGCCTTGTGGAAGGCGCGGCATCGCTCAGGCTTTTGCAAAAGCGCGGCGCGCTCTACCGTCTTGGCGATCTCGGAGCTGCTCTCGTTGCAACGCCGGGCGCGCTTGCCATGATACGCCATCACCCCCATTTTTATCGCGATTTAGACGACCCGGTCGGGTTCTTGCAAAAGGGGCGGCAGGAAACGAACCTCTCGCGCTTTTGGGACTATGCGGCAAACCCAGCGCCTGAAGATGAGGCCACAGCCCAAGTTTATTCTGAGCTCATGGCGACAAGCCAGGCCATGATCTCTCGGGAAATCCTCGCTGCCTATGATTTTTCAGGCCATCAGACGTTGCTCGATATGGGCGGCGGGCATGGCGTGTTTTTGCGCGCGGTTGGCGCGCAGTACAGCCATCTTAAACTGCAAGTGTTCGATTTGCCTGCCGTTGCAAGCCAGGCGGAGGCGATCCTGCAGGCGTCCGCGATACGCGATCGCGTTGAGGTTTTTGCGGGCTCTTTTTTTGATGATGCCTTACCGCGCGGCGCTGACCTCATCTCTTTGGTGCGGATCCTGCACGATCATGACGACGCGCCAGCGCAGGCGATTGTGCAGGCCGCCTATGATGCGCTGCCGGAGGGCGGCACGCTCCTGATGTGTGAGCCTATGCTGACGGGCGGTTCTGCTGCGCGAATCTCTGCCGCCTATTTCAACTTTTACCTCTATGCGATGGGCAGCGGCACGCCGCGCAGTTTGGAAGCGCTCCAGAAAATGGCAGCGCAAGCAGGCTTTCAAAGCACCAAACACATAAAAACACGCTTTCCGTTGAACGCCAGCATCGTTGCCGCGACCAAAAGTCTAAAATAGGTGTCGAGTAAACTTGACATTTAAGACCGTCTAAATAAACTGACATCCCCAAAAGGCCTGACGCTTAAAACTGGTTAGCGCAAGGGCCGACATGGAAGGACGGCATGCACGCACGGGCGGTCATATTTGAACAGCCAGGCAAGCTCTCCATCGATCAGGTGGAGCTCGTTGATCCTGGCGATGACGATCTGGTTGTCGATGTAGACTGGAGCGGCATTAGCACCGGTACCGAGAAACTCCTTTGGACGGGGGACATGCCGCCCTTTCCTGGGCTGAAATACCCCCTGGTTCCAGGCTATGAGACCGTTGGGCGCGTCGTTGACGCGGCGCCCACCTATCAAAATCGGATTGGTGATCGGGTCTATGTTCCGGGGTCTGCCGGCTATAAAGATGTGCGCGGTTTGTTTGGCGGCTCGGCGTCCAAGATTGTCGTCAAAGCCGACAAGGCGCGAACCATTGATCCCGGGCTTGGCAAAAATGCTATCCTGCTGGCCTTGGCAGCAACAGCGCACCATGCTTTGGCTGCGAAGGACGCGGCCTTGCCGGAGCTGATTATTGGCCATGGTGTGCTTGGGCGGCTGCTGGCGCGGATAACGCTGGCGCTCGGCGGGCCAGCGCCCGTGGTTTGGGATATCGATGCTGCCCGGCGTGACGGCGCCCGGGGCTATGATGTGCGCGACCCCAGCGACGATGCCGGCCGCACCTATAACACGATTTACGATGTCAGCGGCGCCAGCGGCATCCTTGACCAGCTCATTCAGCACGTCTCACCGGCCGGGGAAATCGTCTTAGCCGGATTTTATTCTGGGCGTGTCGATTTCGCCTTTCCGCCTGCCTTCATGAAGGAGGCGCGCATGCGTGTCGCTGCGGAATGGAAGCCAGCCGATATGGAAGCGGTTTTGGCGTTGCTGGACCAAGGCCGTCTGTCGCTGAGCGATCTAGTGACCCATGAGGCGGAGTGCACTGATGCAGCACGCGCCTACGACCAAGCGTTCAATGATCCAACCTGTCTGAAAATGGTTTTAAACTGGAGTGCCGAAGCATGACCGACACCCTCTCAATGGACCCGGATGCAGGCTTGCATGAACATGTTGAGGAAGACAGCCTCGACATTCATGCCATGCTCAAGGAGGAGGCCAATATTGAGCCCGACCCGGTGCATACGGGTGAGGTGACCAAGGAAACCCAGGTCATCGCGATCTATGGCAAGGGCGGGATTGGCAAGAGCTTTAGTCTTGCCAATCTGTCGTACAACTTAGCGCGGCAGGGCAAAAAGGTCTTGCTGATTGGCTGTGATCCCAAGTCAGACACGACCTCGCTGCTCTTCAGCGGGCGGTCTTGCCCCACCATCATCGAAACCTCAGCGGCCAAAAAGGCGGCTGGGGAAGATGTCACCATCAGCGATGTCTGCTTTAAAAGGGACGGCGTGTTCGCGATGGAGCTCGGTGGCCCGGAAGTGGGCCGCGGCTGCGGCGGGCGCGGCATCATTCATGGCTTTGAGCTCTTAGAAAAACTCGGCTTCCATGATTGGGATTTTGACTACGTTCTCCTGGATTTCCTAGGCGATGTCGTGTGCGGTGGCTTTGGCCTGCCGATTGCCCGCGACATGTGTCAGAAGGTCATCGTTGTTGGGTCAAACGACCTGCAATCTCTCTATGTGGCCAACAATGTGTGCTCGGCCGTGGAGTATTTCCGCAAGCTGGGCGGCAATGTCGGTGTTGCCGGCATGCTGGTCAATAAAGATGACGGCACGGGTGAAGCCGCGGCTTTTGCAGAGAAAGTCAATATCCCCGTCCTTGCGGCCATTCCGCAGCATGAGGATATTCGCCGGAAATCCGCCATGTATCAAATCGTGGGGGATCCGGAAGGTGAGTGGGGGCCGCTTTTCTCATCCCTTGCGGAAAATGTGATGGTGGCGCCGCCTCGGCAGCCAACGCCGCTTAGCCAAGAGGGCCTGCTTGGCTTGTTCTCAGACGATGACACCGGCGCTGGCGTTGTGCTCGATCCGGCTTTGCCAGAAGTCATGTGCGATGCCTCCGTATTCCACAAAGAATCATTGGAGGTCGTTTACGACGACGTGTGATTTGCCATGACAGACACTCTTAACCCCCGCGACCGGATGAGCGCTGAAGCCGAAAGCGCTTCTGTGGATGTGTCTAGCGCCTTAGGCCAAGCTGCACCGCAGGATACTGCCGAGCAGCAAGGACTGGGCTGTCACGCCGGCAAAGAGAAGCTGAAAGCCGCCGCGATGAAGGCAGGCAAAAGCGAAGTCCTGGAGCAGTATGCCAAGGACTACCCCGTTGACGCTGAGCGCGGGCCCCATGATCAGCCGCAAAGTATGTGCCCTGCCTTTGGCTCCTTGCGGGTTGGCCTGCGCATGCGCCGCACAGCGACCATCTTGTCGGGCTCGGCCTGCTGCGTCTATGGCCTGACCTTCACCTCGCATTTCTACGGCGCGCGCCGCACCGTTGGCTATGTGCCATTCGATTCTGAAAGCCTGGTCACCGGTAAGCTGTATGAGGATATTCGCGACGCGGTGCACGAAATCGCTGATCCTGAAAAATACGATGCTGTTGTGGTGACAAACCTCTGCGTGCCCACGGCGTCCGGCGTGCCCTTGCAAATGCTGCCAAAGCAGATCAATGGCGTGCGCATCATTGGGATTGATGTGCCGGGCTTTGGTGTTCCAACCCATGCGGAAGCCAAGGACATCCTGGCTGCCGCCATGCTGAATTATGCGCGCCAGGCGGCTACAGCTGGGCCCGTTCAAGCGCCGGAGAGTAGAGCCGGTGGCGATTCTGGGTCAGGCAAGCCGAAAATCACGCTTGTCGGTGAGATGTTCCCCGTCGATCCCATCAGCATCGGCCAGATGTTGGCGCCGCTTGACCTTGAAGCCGGAACTGTGGTGCCGACACGCGAGTGGCGTGAGCTCTATTCAGCGCTCGATTGCAGCGCGGTTGCGGCCATCCATCCATTTTATACCGCATCCTTCCGCGAGTTCGAGGCGGCAGGGCGCCCCATCACCGGCTCGGCGCCGGTTGGTGTGGAGGGTACGGATGCCTGGCTGAAAGCCATTGGCGAACTGTGCAATGTGAAGCCTGAAAAGGTGGATGCAGCGCGCAATGCCTTGCGTCCGGCCATACAAGGCGCCCTTGGCGCTGCGCCCATCAAAGCGCGGGTCACATTGTCTGGCTATGAGGGCTCGGAACTGTTGGTCGCAAGGCTGCTGGTCGAAAGCGGTGCGGACGTGCGCTATGTCGGTTCTGCATGTCCAAAAACGCAGTGGTCAGCGCCAGATTTGGAGTGGCTTGAGGCGCATGGCGTTCAGGTGCGCTATCGTGCGTCTCTAGAAGACGACTTGGCCGATATTGAAGAATTCGAGCCCGATTTGGCTATTGGCACCACGCCGGTTGTCCAGAAAGCCAAAGAGGCGGGAACGCCAAGCCTCTACTTCACAAACTTGATTTCTGCGCGGCCGCTGATGGGCCCGGCTGGCGCTGGGTCATTGTCGCAAGTCATCAATGCAGCGCTCAAAAACAAATCCCGCTTCGATGCCATGAAGTCTTTCTTTGACGGCGTTGGCACGGATTACGCCGCGGGGGTTTGGGAGGAAACGCCTGAAGACCGGCCCTCTTTTAAGAAGAAGTTCGCCGCGCGCGCAGCGCGCAGCACCAACGCAGTGGAATCTGGAGGGGCAATCGGCACATGACCCTTATCTACGACCATGATCGCGCCGGCGGCTATTGGGGTTCGGTCTACACCTTCACCGCCATCAAAGGCCTCCAAGTTATCATTGATGGGCCGGTCGGCTGTGAAAACCTGCCGGTGACGTCGGTGCTACATTATACGGACGGCTTGCCGCCGCATGAATTGCCCATCGTGGTCACGGGCATTGCCGAAGAAGAGCTCGGCCAAACCGGCACAGAACAAGCCATGCGCCGAGCGCGTAAAGTGCTTGATCCCAATCTGCCGGCTGTTGTCGTAGCCGGTTCAATCGCAGAAATGATTGGCGGCGGGGTGACCCCGGAAGGCGCTAATATTCAACGCTTCTTGCCGCGCACCATTGATGAAGACCAATGGCAAAGCGCTGACCGCGCGTTGAAGTGGCTGTGGACGGAATATGGTCCCAAAAAGGGCAAGGTGCGGCCTCCGAAAAAGCGCGCGGAAGGTGCAAAGCCCCGTGTCAATATCATCGGGCCGATGTATGGCCGCTTTAATACGCCCTCTGACCTGGCGGAAATCCGACGTCTCATTGAAGGTGTTGGGGCGGAGGTCAATATGGTCTTCCCGCTTGGGTCCCATTTGGCCGATGTGGCCAAACTCGCCAACGCTGATGTGAATGTCTGCCTCTACCGCGAATTTGGGCGTTTGCTCTGTGAAGCTTTAGACCGGCCTTATCTTCAAGCGCCCATCGGTATTCATTCAACAACGGCGTTTCTGCGCAAGCTTGGCGAGCTTTTGGAGATTGATCCAGAACCATTCATTGAGCGCGAAAAGCACACAACGCTGAAGCCCATGTGGGATTTGTGGCGCTCGGTCACGCAAGACTTTTTCGGTACCGCCAGCTTCGCGATTGTTGCCGATGAGACCTATACGCGCGGCGTGCGCCATTTCCTAGAAGAGGAGATGGGACTGCCCTGTACGTTCGCGGTACCGCGTCTCCCGGGCAAGAAGTCCGATAACGGCGAAGTGCAAGATCTCATTCGAGAAAAAGCGCCGATGATCCTGTTCGGGTCGTATAATGAGCGGATGTATATGGCCGACCAGGGCTCGCGTTCGGTTTATATTCCTGCCTCCTTCCCGGGGGCTATTATTCGCCGCCACACAGGCACGCCCTTCATGGGCTATGGCGGCGCGAGCTATTTGATCCAGACGGTCTGCAACAGTCTGTTTGACGCCCTATTCCATATCCTGCCGCTGCAAAGCGACATGGATAAATCAGCGGCCCTTGTGCCGACGACTATCAAGGGCGCTTTGCAGTGGGATCCTGAAGCGCAGCAAGCGCTTGATGAAGTGGTGGATGCCCAGCCCGTGCTGGTGCGCATTTCCGCAGCAAAATCCCTCAGAGACCAAACCGAGCGTGATGCCATTGAAGCGGGCGAAACGCGTGTCACGCTCGACCGGGTTCTCGCATCCAGTCGATCGTTAAAAAGGAGTGCAGCATAATGGCGACCAAGGTCCTTTCAGATCTCCCCACAGCTGGTTTTTCACCTGCCTCGAAACCGCAGCGATCTGCGCCGGCGGTGCATCATGCGAGCCATAAACGAAAGCGCAAGGTCGGCGATACGTTGGTCTATTACAGCGTTTTCATCACGCTCTTTGCCTTGGCCCTGCCTGTTGTTGCTGGGCTCAAGATGGCAGGCCGCCCTGTGGAAGGTGGCATTATTCAAGCGTCCAAACGCGCAGCAGATGGCCCGGCGGGATACGCCGTCCAATGCTGATGAAACGAAATTTCTCCAACGCACTTTGGAGAAATCATGACTCTTGCGGGTCATGTTATCCGGCCGCGGGATTTTCAGCGGTATGCCGTAAGGCACGAGACTAGGAGGTTGAAAGATGACTAGTCCCGACAGCGTCTCGCTATCAGGAATGACTGCTAGCGAGGCTCGTGAATTCCATAAGTTATTTATTTATGGATTCATTGGGTTCACGATCATAGCCATTATCGCACATTTGCTTGTGTGGAACTGGCGCCCGTGGGTCCCAAATGCAGACGGCACATATGCGACGCTGCTCGATGGGGTGCAAACCGCTTCGACCGCGTTAGCGCCGTTCTTAGGTTAAAGGGAGCTGATGGATGTATAGACTTTGGCTCATTTTTGACCCGAGACGGGTGCTTGTCGCTCTTGCCGTGTTCCTGTTCACGCTCGCAGTTCTGATTCATTTCATTTTGCTCAGCACCGGCAGGTACAACTGGCTGGATGAAACGCAGATGGATATGTCCGAGATCTACACGTTCGAAGACATAGCGACCGGCTGACGTCATCCACTTTAGACCAGCAGACGGAAGA
>CAKZYD010000227.1 GCA_937884085.1 uncultured Sphingomonadales bacterium
CATCGGACTGACTGGGTCCATTGCCATGGGAAAATCCACTGCCGCAGCCATGCTGCGCCGGCTCGGCCTCGCCGTGTTCGATGCGGATGCCAGCGTGCACAGTCTGATGGGGCCTAAAGGCGCCGCTTTGCCTGCTTTGGCGCAGTTGTTTCCAGGTGCAGTCGGACCGCGAGGACTGGACCGCCAAGCCGTTGGCGCCCAGGTTTTTGCAAGCCCAGAGAAAAAGGCGGCCCTTGAAGCGCTGTTGCACCCCATGGTGCGGCGCTTGCAGAAGGGGTTCTTAGATCGCCAGCGCCGCAAGCGGGCCCCCTTTGTTGTGCTGGATATTCCGCTCCTGTTCGAGACGGGGGGCCATCGGCGCTGTGACCATGTGTTGGTCGTCTCCGCGCCAGCGTTCTTGCAGCGCCAGCGCGCTCTAGCGCGTCCGGGCATGACATCGCAGAAGTTTGATGACATCCTCAGCAATCAAATGCCCGATTATAAAAAGCGACGCTATGCCGATACTGTGATCCCCACAGGTCTTGGCAAAGCCGTCACTTACCGGGCTTTGAAAAAAGCTCTCTTCACGCTCCAGCGCGCCAAAAAGAAGGACCCAAATGGCTAAAATAGAGATCGTATTTGATACCGAAACCACGGGTGTGAAAGTGGACGAAGGGCACCGTGTGGTTGAGATTGGCTGTGTTGAGCTCGATAATCTGATTCCCACCGGGCGGACCTTCCACTGCTATATAAATCCCGAACGAGACATGCCGCTTGGTGCCTTTGAAATCCACGGGCTTTCGACCGAATTTCTGTCTGATAAGCCGACTTTTGCGCAAATAGCGGACGACTTCCTGGCCTTTATCGCAGACGCGGGTCTGGTGGCGCATAATGCTGACTTTGACTTTGGCTTTATCAACGCCGAACTCGATAATATTGGCCGGCCGCCGATATCAAATTCTCGCAAAGTTGACAGTTGGCGCATGGCTCAGCGCCTCTTTCCAGGCCAAGCATCTAGCCTTGATGCGCTCTGCCGCCGCTTTGAGATTGATCTCAGCGCGCGCACGAAACACGGCGCCTTACTCGACGCCGAACTCCTTGCAGAAGTCTATTTGAACCTCAAAGGGGGGCGTCAAACGCGCCTTGACCTTGGGTCAAACCTGGCCGGTGGTGCGTCTGATCAGGTGATTTCAATTCACAAAAAGCGCCAGTCGATCACGGCGCGTGAGCATCACCTTTGCCCACAGGAACGCGCCCGCCATGAGGCATTTGTAAGCGAAATGCCCAACGCTTTGTGGGCTCGCTATGACGTGGCTGAGTAAGCTGATTTAGGCGTTGGGTTGGACTGGGTTACTGGCGCTTGCACCTTGTTCAACGCGCTGCCGATAAAGAGCGGCAAAATCGAGCGGCTCAAGTGTGAGGGGTGGATAGCCGCCGTCCCGCACGGCATCAGACAAGATGCGCCTAGCAAATGGGAACAGCAGACGCGGCGCTTCAACCAACAAAAACGGCTGCATCATGTCTTCTGGAAGATTGCGCAACTGAAACAAGCCAGCAAAAACCAGTTCGACCATGTAGACGGGCTGACCATTGGCGGTCGATTTCGCTTCAAGCTTCAACTCAACTTCATAGGCATCTTCGGCCACCTGCCGACCGGCGACATTCACACCAATGTTGATGTCTGGCTTTGCATCTTGCAGCGCTTGATAGATCTGCGGCGCACTTGGATTTTCGAAACTCAAATCTTTGATATATTGTGCCAATAGCCCAGCTTGTGGTTGCGCATCACCTTGTGCCTCACCATTGCCGGTATTGAATTCGATTTGCGGCCCGTCATTACCCGCTCCGTCGAAAGCGTCGGCGCTTAAATCGACAGGGCTTGCGCCATTGCCATCCCCATTGTCTTTTTCGTCAGCCACGCCTTGGACCCTCTTCTTAACGCGTTTTATACGGGCGGGTCGCTATCATCTCTATCGCGTAAACACAAGGCTCTGCCCAGTTGCCCTTGGCTGGTTTTATCTTAGATGAATGCGCTAAACGCGCGCGGCCAGCTTGCACATGGCCAGCCCACTGTTTATCTAGTCAACAGACGCGGGCAATTGGTCTGCTATGGAAGATGAAATGATATGCTTACCATGCAAGATGGGATTGGCGGATGGACATGATTGAAATCATTATCTTCGCCATGATTGCTGCTTTTGTTGCTTTACGGCTGTTCAGTGTGCTTGGGCGTCGACCTGAAGAAGATACGGCGCCGCGCCCTTTGCCCGTGGACCCCGATATGGGCAGTCCGTCTGATGTTGCGCGTGTAGAAGAGGATGCCGTTGATCCCTTGGCAGATCTTGAAGATGCTGCTGTACGCGCCGGGCTTGAAGCCATCGGTGAAGCGGATCGCAGCTTCGATTATCGCAGTTTCAAAGAAGGTTCCGTTGCCGCTTATGAGATGATCCTAGAAGGCTTTTGGCGCGGCGAACGCGCAACATACGAGCCTTATGTGTCCAAAGACATCGCCTCCGACTTTAACGCCGCCCTTGCGCAGCGTGAGAAAGATGGCCTGATCGTCGAAAACCGCTTGATCGATTTGGACAAAGTTGAACCTGTTGAAGCGCAACTTGATGGTAAGACCGCCGAAATCACAATGGCCTTCATCGCCAATATCATGGCTGTTACGAAAAACAGTGATGGTGAAGTGGTCGATGGCTCGCTGAGCGAGACCTATCAAACCAGAGATCGGTGGACATTTGCACGCAAAACCAACGCGCGCGATCCAAATTGGACAGTGATCGCAACCGAAAGCGAAGAAGACTAGGTTTCCGCCTCAGGATTGCGGCAGTGGGGGATGCAAGCCTGAAGATCAGCAGGTGATGCCATGACTGGACGCAAGACGAAGGCTCCAATCGATCCAGATCGCGCGCTTTGGGACAGCGTTACACGCGATGTCACCCCGCTCAATCGTCCTAAGGCGGCACCAAAAGCCCCCATAAGCACGCCCCGCACGGCTAATGCGCAACCAGGTCGGCGCCTTGATGACGTCTCTCCTACGCGCGCGATTGGGCCTTTGTTAGAGCAGCCGCTTGACCGCAGTTGGCAAAAGCGATTTCGGCGCGGTCGCACGGAAGTCGACCGGACCATCGACTTGCACGGTCTCACCCAGACTAAAGCCCATAACGCCCTGACCAAGACCCTAGCGGCTGCCGTGCGCGCCGATGAGCGTATCGTTCTGGTCATCACGGGGAAAGGCGCGCCAAAAACGGCCGACGCTGCGGCCAGCAATCAACCGAGAGGCGTTTTGCGAAACATGCTGCCCCATTGGATTGAGGCAGGACCCTATGCGGGCCATGTCATCGCCATAAGGCCGGCGCATCCCGTCCATGGCGGATCAGGGGCATTTTACGTGCTGCTCAGGCGCAAGCGGGCGGCGTGAAGGCAGCGCGGGCTGCGGCCACAGCCTCTCGCATATGGCAACCTTCCAAATGGTCGTTGACCAGTCCCATGGCCTGCATAAAGGCATAGCAGGTCGTCGGCCCTACAAAGCGCCAGCCGCGCGTCTTCAAGTCTTTTGACAGTCTTTCTGAGGTTTCGGTCTTGCCAAGCCGCCTCAGTGTAGCGTGGTCAAACACCGTCGGCCGCTCTCTCTCCGGT
Organism: uncultured Sphingomonadales bacterium; assembly: GCA_937884085.1. Classification (GTDB taxonomy): domain Bacteria; phylum Pseudomonadota; class Alphaproteobacteria; order Sphingomonadales; family CAKZYD01; genus CAKZYD01. The sequence continues at coordinate 3,622 of CAKZYD010000227.1, forward strand.
GGTTCGAAGTTCCAAAAATAGGCCGCCAAAGAGCCCTTCTCATCAACGAGGTCGCACGCACGCACAGCATTGTTGATCGTACTTTCAATCTTGCCGCGATGGCGGATGATGCCTGCGTTCTGGACGAGCCGTTCCACATCTCCTCTATCGAACCGGGCGACAGTTTCGAAGTCAAAGTCAGCAAAGGCCCTGCGAAAATTATCGCGCTTTCGCAAGATAGTGAGCCAGGACAGGCCGGACTGAAATCCCTCCAAGCAGATTTTTTCAAACAGCCGTTTATCGTCTGCGACAGGAAAGCCCCATTCGGTATCATGATAGGAAATGTATTGCGCATCATTCCCGGGCCACCAGCACCGCATCACATCATCATCGCCGCAAATAAGGCCGTCTAAAGCACCTGACGTCGTCACCCTAAACCCTTCGCCTTGCGTCTTGAAACGGGCCAAGAAAAGTGCTTGTCTCTAAGCCCCGTGGCCAACGATTGTCACAATCCATCAATACCAGAGTACCCATCGCCAAGCGCCATCTCTATGTCTGTTCTTATGGAGTGTCTATGAAATCGAAAGTCTTAATCGCTAGTCTCTGTATTTTCGCCTCGTCTTGTGGCAGCGACGACCCCATCACCATTGAAGAAATCTCCGAAGAGCCGGATCGCAAAGATATTGCCATGCTGTGTGACTTGTTTCGTGAGCGGAGTAAAAACGCCCCGGACAAAATTGCAGAAGGCGGCTTTCAAGACTTAGTTCGTCTTGGCGTGAGTGAAAAAGGCATCAAAAAAGCCGCTGCCGCCCGGAAGAAAGGCCGCGCAGCTTATGTTGAAGGCATTTCCGAGTGCTGCAAAGCCTTCAATAAAGAGGTGAAAGACCTCGATGATACGCAGATAGCCTATGTCTATGCTGATTTGGTATTATCCGGCATCACATCCGATATGTTGACCCCCGCGCAGCAGCGAGACGCCCGAGCTTTAAGGGAATATGCCGAAGACAATATGACCCGCCCCGCAAGCAACACGGCCTATGACGTACGCACCAGTCTTCCAAAATGTACAAAGGAATTTCGAGACGCGGCCTCTCGTGAAACCACCGAAGCCATTCGCCAAATTGTCGATGACTATAGGTAGCCCTTTGCTATCGAAAAGCGGGCTCGTCAAAACTGCGCAATTTGCGTGAGTGCAGCGAGCCTTCAAGCGCGTCCTCTCGCAGCAAGTCAAGCGTTCGTAGCCCAATCTGTAAATGCTGGCTCACGCTCTCTTCGTAGAATTTGTCCGCCATGCCGGGCAGTTTGATTTCGCCATGAAGCGGCCGGTCGGATACGCATAGAAGGGTGCCGTAGGGGACCCGGAAGCGATAGCCATTGGCTGCAATCGTGGCTGATTCCATATCAATGGCAATGGCGCGGGACTGGTTGAACCGCGCGGCGAGCTCATGATAGCGCAGCTCCCAATTGCGGTCGTCCGTGGTGACGACGGTTCCGGTGCGCAGCCGTTGCTTTAGGGTGTGACCGGGCAAATGCGTGATGTCTGAAACTGCTTCGCTTAAGGCGACTTGGACTTCCGCGAGCGTCGGCAACGGAATGGCTACTGGCAGGGCGTCATCGAGCACATGATCATCGCGCAAATAGGCATGGGCCAATACATAATCGCCAAGCCGTTGAGATCCGCGCAAGCCGCCGCAATGGCCGATCATGATCCACACATGGGCCCGTAAGACCGCCAGATGATCGGTGATGGTTTTGGCATTGGACGGGCCGACGCCGATGTTGACCAGGGTGACGCCCATGCCATCTTCGCGCATCAGATGATAGGCCGGCATTTGCGGCAGTTTTTTTAACGGCGGCGTGTCTGGCGAGGCATCTTTTCGATGGATGCGACCGCCCGGTTCTACAAAGGCGCTATATCCGCCCTGTGCCACTTGCGCATGCGCATAGTCAGCAAATTCATCGACATAGCGCTGATAATTGGTGAACAGTACAAAGCTCTGAAAATGAGCTGGGTCGGTTCCTGTGTAGTGGCGAAGGCGGTGCAGCGAATAGTCAATGCGTGGGCCGGAAAACAAGCTCAGGGGATAGAGCCCATCGCGCTTTAAGACGGCTTTCCCATCGACGATATCATCGTTGGTGGCCGCCAGATTCGGCATTGTGAAATAGCGCTTAGCCTCCTGACGAAGCTGCGCGTCAAGGCCGGAGGAGGCCCGTTCAACGGCAAAGCTTAGCGGGATTTCTACATCGCTTTGCCCCACATAAAACCGCGCCTTATGATTGGTTTTCAAAAGCGCCAGTTGCTCGATCAAATAAGACTTAAATAAATCCGGCGCCGTAATGGTGGTTGCATGAAAGCCTGCATGGGCCACCTTTCCATAGCTTAGCTGGGAAGATGTGGCGATGTCTGCGCTGGCGATCTCAATGGCCAGATATGGGTAAACTGCATGACAGCGCCCTGGCAGACTTTTGCTTTCAGAGAAGCGCTCAAAGTCGCCTATGATCGTTTGCGTTGCCGCTTCATAGAGCGAGGATAGCCGCTCAAAGGTTGCTTGCGGTGTGTCGCACAGCTGAAGGTCCGAAGCTGGCAGGTCGTCTAGCATCTTCCACATGGACATCTTTTAGAGGGAAAGCAGCACACTCGCAATTGCTGCGCTCATCAGGTTGCATAGCGCGCCTGCTAGGACCGCCTTCAGGCCAAGGCGGCTAATTTCAGCCTTGCGGGCCGGTACCATGGTCCCTAACCCGCCCAGCACAATGGCAATCGCGGCGAGATTGGCAAAGCCGCATAGCGCGAAAATCGCAATGGTCCGACTGTCTGGGCTAAGCGGCTGTTCCAAGCTGACGAGTTTGGCGAAGGCAATGACCTCGTTCAATATCACCTTCTGGCCAAGCAAATTGCCGACCACGGTGGCTTCTTCCCAAGGAATACCAATGAGGAAGGCGATGGGCGCAAAGAGCCAGCCTAAAATGGTCTCCAGCGATACCCCATCAAGACCAATAAGGCCGGTCAGGCCCCCAACGATGCCGTTCAGCATGCTTAGGAGCGCTGTAAAAGCCAGCAGCATAGCGCCCACGGCGACGGCGACGCGGACGCCTGCCATGGCCCCATCCGCGGCTGCCTCGAGCACATTTACGGGGCGATTTTCTGCGTCCATCGCTTCAATGGGCAATCGTTCGTCCTCCGAAACCAGATCGCCGGGCGCATCCGGCACTAAAATTTTGGACATGAGGAGCCCACCGGGCGCTGCCATGAAGGCTGCCGCCACAAGCGATTCGACGGAGTCTGCGCCCAATATGGCAGCATAGGCGATCAGCGTGGCCCCAGCCGTCGTTGACAGGCCAACGCCCATGATCGTGAAGAGCTGCGCCCGTGTCAGGGTTGAGAGATAGGGCCGGATGACCAGTGGGGCTTCCACCATCCCGACAAAGATGTTGGCTGAGGCGCACAGGCTTTCGACCCGGCTAATCCCAATCACCCGCCGCAGCGCTCCGCCAATGGTGATGACGATGAGCTGCATGATCCGCAGGTGATAGAGCACAGCCACGAGTGAGGAGACGAAGATAATGGCTGGCAGTACTTTTAGGGCCAGGACAAAGCCAATACCGCTTTCGTCAGCCAGCGGCCCAAACAGGAAATCGATGCCCACATTGGCATAATCGACAATCGATTGAACGCCGCCGGCTGCCCCCGTGAGCATGGATTTGCCAGCCGGAACGACCAGTACCAAGGCGGCAAAGGCCGCCTGAAAGGCAAAAGCCGTCAACACCACCCGGGGGCTGATGTCTTTACGCCGTTCTGAAAACAAAACCGCGATTGCGACCAGTACCACGATACCAAGGAGGCCAATCATGAAAAGGCGCTGGCCTCATCAAACTCATTTTCCCTCCCCCGCTCTGGGGGAGGGCTAGGGAGGGGGTTCTCTAAAGTTCGGTATACCGCAACTAAGGTCCAGGTAGGCGCAGACCCCCTCCTAAATCCTCCCCCAGAACGGGGGAGGACTTTGTTTTCTAGAAGCCAACTATTCCCCATAAGGCAACCAGATGTTCTTAACCTCTGACCCAAGCCGCAGCAGTGCATCCCCATCAAATATCGGGTCTGCCCAATCCAGCGCTTGGCCATGGCTGCACCACATCCGCTTTACATTCATGGCCCCTGCCTGCTCGGCCAACCTGCAGGTGTCTTTGTCCGCGTGAAGCCATAGGCCATCGATGGCGTCATGCTCAGCCAGTGTTTTTGTTAAGGCAGCGGTCTCGCCGGTAACGATGTTTAAAACGCCAGCCGGGACATCAGAGGTTTCCAGCACTTGAATCATGTCCGTCGCCAAGAGCGGATAGCGCTCTGACGGCATTGTAACGACCGTATTCCCAGCGGCAATGGCAGCCGCCGTCATGGTCACAAAGCTCAAAAGCGGTGCGTCGTCGGGGCAAACCAGCCCCAGCACCCCTTGGGGTTCGTTGACAGCAAGCGTGATGTTCTGTTTTGGCGGGCTGTGGACTGCGCCATCAAATTTGTCGGCCCAGGCTGCAGCGCTAAAGAGGCGGGCGATTGACAAGCTCACCTCGGCAGTCGCCGAGCCACTTCCCGTAAGCGCTTCAAGCCGGGTTTCGAAATCACTGGCGCGCTGACTTAGATTTTCCGCCAGGTAGTAGAGGATTTGCGCTTTGGAATGGCCGGTCATGGCGGCCCAGCCCGGCTGGGCTTTAAGCGCCGCTTCAACGGCATTGCGAATGTCTTTGCGGTTGCCGTCGCCGACCCGGCCAATGATCTCTTCCCCCGCCGATAGAACCGCGCGGGTCCTGCCCCCATCGGGCCGCGCCTGTTTCCCACCGATGTAGTTTTTGGGTGTTTGATCTATGCTTGGTGGGCTGGTCTCGCGGGACTTGGGTTTGGCCACCTGCGCAGGCCCTGTCCAAGGCCAGGGCTCTTTCACATAGGCGCGCAGCCCCTCAAGGCCCCCTTCCCGGCCAAAACCGCTTTCTTTATAGCCGCCAAAGCCGACGGCGGCGTCAAACTGGTTGGCGGTATTGATCCAGATGACCCCTGCCTTGATGCGCCCTGCCATATCTAGGCAGCGGCCAATGTTTTCTGACCAGATGGAAGCCGCAAGCCCATAGCGGGTGTTGTTTGCCAGCGTTGCGGCTTCATTGAGCGTGCGAAACGTTTGGATGGTCAATACGGGGCCGAAAACTTCTTCGCGCACGGCAATGTTTGATTGGCCCACATTTTCGAGCAGCGTTGGTGCGATATAGCAGCCTTGTTCTGGCACCGAAATGTCCGGTTGCCAGGCCTCTGCGCCCTCTTGTGACGAAGCTGTAATGAGGCTTTTTACCCGCTCCACCTGCACGGGGTCTGCTAGTGCACCCATGTCGATGCATTTGTCTAAAGGGTCGCCAATGCGGAAGCTATTGAGCCGGGTTTTCAGCTTTTGGCTTAGGGTGCCCGCCACGCCCTCTTGCACCAAAAGCCGCGAGCCCGCGCAACAGACTTCGCCTTGATTAAAGAAGATGGCGTCGATCAGGCCTTCGACGGTGCTGTCCAAGTCGGCATCGTCGAACACGATGTATGGGCTTTTGCCGCCAAGCTCGAGGCCAAGCTTCTTGCCTGAGCCTGCGGTGGCTGCCGCGATGCGCTTGCCAACCTCTGTTGAGCCGGTGAAGGCGATTTTATCGATGCCTGGGTGGTTGACGATCATTTCGCCAACGGTTCCATCACCGGTTAGGATGTTTAGGACGCCTTTTGGTAGGCCGACTTCCTGGGCCAGCTGAGCGAAATAAAGGGCTGATAGAGAGGTATATTCCGCAGGCTTCAGCACCACCGTGTTGCCCGCGGCCAAGGCCGGGGCCACTTTCCAGGCGAGCATTAGGAGCGGGAAATTCCAGGGGATGATTTGCCCGCACACGCCAAGCGGCTCAGCGCCTTGCAAGGCCGAAGCCATGATCTGCGCCCAGCCCGCATGATGGGTGAAATGAATATCGATATCGCGTGTCTCGCGGATCGGCTTGCCATTATCAAGCGTATCGAGCACGGCCAAAAACCGGCTCTCTTTTTGGACAATCCGTGCGAGCGCATAGAGATGCTTGGCGCGTTCATGGCCCGGTAGTGCCGCCCAGGCTGCCTGTGCTTCGCCTGCTGCCTTCACCGCTTTGTTCACGTCGGCCTTGGTGGCTTGGGTTAAGTTTGCGAGCCGCTTGCCATTGGCGGGATTGCGGCTTTCGAACAGGGTTTTGCCGAGCTTTGTGAAGCGGCCATTGATGAAATGGCCAAAGCCGCCCCCATGCCCCTCCAGCCATTCATAAGCAAAGCTGGCGTCTTCCGGCGCAGGGCCATAGTCCATCGTGTCAAGGATATCGGGAATACTGGCCATATTACCCCAGGGGATTATGGTCGCCGCGGGCATAGCGGCCTGTGGCATGGTGAGAGAGCTGGCGTTCGATGTCGGCCAGCAGGCGCGAGGCGCCAAATCGGAAGAGATGCGGGTCGAGCCAGGCCCGGCCGAGCTCCTCCTTCATCAAAATCAGATAGGCTAAGGCATCTTTTGCCGTGGAAATGCCGCCTGCAGGTTTAAAGCCGATGCGCACCCCCGTCGCCTCATAATAGCTGCGAATGGCACGGACCATGGTGAGGGAGACTGGTAAGGTGGCATTCACGCTTTCCATGCCCGTTGAGGTTTTGATAAAATCTGCACCGGCCATCATCGCCACCAGGCTCGCCTGGCCCACCTTTTTAAGGGACCCAAGCTCCCCAGTTGCTAGAATCGCTTTGATGTGCGCGGGCCCGCAGGCCTGGCGGAAAGCTTTGACCTCCTCGTAGAGCGCTGGCCAATCCTCGGTTAAAACATGCCGCCTAGAGATAACGATATCAATCTCCTGCGCGCCCGCTGCCACCGAGGCTTCGATTTCAGCAAGACGCAGGTTGAACGGGCTGAGGCCAGCTGGAAAGCCTGTTGATACTGCCGCCACCGGAATGCCACTGCCCTCAAGGGCGGTGACAGCCGTTTCGACCATGTCATGATAAACACAAACGGCGCCAACCGTCAGTGGCAAATCGGTAATACCAAGCTGGTCTTTCAGCTCGCTGCGCAGCGGCTGGCGTGCTTTGGCGCAGAGGCGGCGCACCCGGCCTGGCGTGTCATCGCCGGACAAGGTCGTTAGGTCGAGGCAGCTCACGGCTTTGAGGAGCCAAGCGGCCTGCCAGGCTTTCTTGACGGTTCTGCGCCCCGCCAGACTAGCAATGCGTCGGTCCACCGCTGCGCGGTTCACCCGCACGCTGGCAATAGCATCCAAATCCAAGGCTATGCCTGGATTGCGCGTCTCTGGCGTAATGGCAAAGAGCGTCACGGTTTCAGCCATTCCCATCTTTCCCCAATCTTCCGATATTGAGCCCCCGCGCCAAGCGCGCTACCAAAAGAACCGCTAACAGATTGGGTCTTCCATGACAAACCCGCCTTACACCGAAACCATTGCGGCCTGCGCCGAAGCGCTCCTTGACAAGATGGGCAGTGGCCGACCAAAGACCGCTTTGGTACTTGGCAGTGGGCTCGGCCCTTTTGGTGAGGACATGGATGTGGAAACGGTGGTGCCTTATGGCGACCTGCCCGGTTTTCCTCAGTCCACGGTGAAAGATCATAAGGGGCGCTTCTTGATCGGCAGGGCAGCAGGCATTCCGCTTATCTGTATGCAAGGCCGTGTTCACCTCTATGAAGGTTATCCGGCCAGCTTGCTGGCAGTGCCTATTCGAGTGCTCAAAAGCATCGGCGTTGAGACCCTGGTCCTTACCAATGCCGCGGGCTCACTGCGCACCGACATGCCGTCTGGCAGCCTGATGATGATTACCGACCATATCAATCTGTCAGGCCAAAACCCGCTCATCGGTCCCAATGCCGACAATTTTGGCCCTCGCTTTCATGACGTCACCCAGGCCTGGACGCCTCTTTTGCAAGAAGCGTTGCTTGAGGCCGCGCTTGAGGCCGGTGTTACCTTGCACCGCGGCGTTTACTTGCAAGTGTCTGGCCCCAATTTCGAAACGCCTGCGGAAATCCGCGCGTTTGGGCGGATGGGCGCTGATGCTGTGGGGATGTCGACAGTGCCCGAAGCGTTGGTGGCAAGCCATGCAGGCATGGCCGTTGCCGGCATCAGCTTGATCACCAACTTGGCTGCAGGCCTATCGCCTGTAGAACTAACCCATACGGAAACCATTGAGGAAGCCGCCAAGGCCTATGCGCGCATCAAAGCGCTGCTAATGGCGTTTTTCGCTGGGCGGACAAGCGCGTAACGCCCTTTGCCCCCAGATGCTCCTCGCCCTAGGTGGGCGCTATGAACACACTTCCAAGCGCTCTTATCGCCGGTGAGGCCTATAGCGGGTCTGGCCCGGACTGCACTGTTATCAACCCAGCAACCGAGGAAACGCTGGCGACCTTCAAGGACGCCGGGGCTGATTTGGTGGACAAGGCGGCAAAGGCAGCGCTTGCGTGTTTTGATAGTGGGGCTTGGTCAAAGGCCAGCGTCGATCAGCGCCAAGCGACCCTGCGGGAGATTGCAAGCACGTTAGAGGCCAACAATGATGCCATTGCTGACATAGAGGTCTCCAACACGGGGCTCCTCCTCTCCCAAGTGCAAGGCATGCATGTGAAGCGCGCTGCCTATAACTTCCGTTTTTTCGCGGATTTTATTGGCCAGGTGGAAGATGCTTATTATGATCAAGCCGAGGATTTTCAAACCACCGTGCGGCGCTTTCCCGTCGGTGTTGCGGGCTTGATTGCGCCTTGGAATGCACCGCTGGCGCTCGGGTCAATGAAAATCGCGGCGTCCATCGCGTTCGGCAATAGTTGCGTTATTAAGCCGTCCGAAATCGCGCCGCTGTCTTTAGTACGCCTCGTTGAACTCATTGGTGAAACCAGCCTGCCGAAAGGCGTGGTCAATTTGGTCAACGGCCTTGGCACAAGCACGGGCGGGCCTCTTGTGGACCATCCGGACACCTCCATCATATCTTTCACCGGTGGGACAGCGACCGGCCGGGCCATTATGTCTGCCGCTGGAAAACTGCTCAAACCTACGACGATGGAGCTTGGTGGCAAATCCGCTAACATCATCTTTGCCGACGCAGATTTGGACCAAGCCGTGGATGGCGCGCTGCTTGCAATCTACAGCGCGAATGGCCAGCAATGCTTGGCGGGCTCACGGATTTTGGTGCAGCAGCCCATTGCTGAGGCCTTCATGGAAAAATTCGTTTCGCGAGCGAAAAATATGCACGTAGGGGATCCGCGGGCGTTGCAAACGGAGCTCGGCCCCCTCATCTCAGCTGCGCACCGTGACCGCGTTCTGTCCTATGTGAAAAAAGCCGAAGAAGATGGCGATACCCTGCTTGCTGGTGGAAAAGCGGTCGATGGTCCTGGCTATTACATTGAGCCGACGGTCGTCCACGCGCGCAGTAATCACAGCCGCGTCTGCGCTGAAGAGATTTTTGGCCCCTTTGCCAGCATTCTCACCTTTGAGACCGCTGAAGACGCGTTCGCCATTGCCAACGCCAGCCCTTACGGCTTGGTCAGCTATGTCTGGTCCCAAGACATCTACACCATCAACGCTGCGCAGGATGCCATCAATGCAGGCGTGGTCTGGGTCAACACAACCATGATGCGCGAGCTTCGCGCGCCCTTTGGCGGTATCAACGCGTCTGGTGTCGGCGCTGAAGGCGGCCGCGCTTGCCAAGCCCTTTATACGCGCGAGAAGACGGTAACGATCCCCCGCCAGAAGCTTGATTTACCAAAGTTGGGCATGGGCTAAAGCACCGGATTGAGCACTGGGTCGTTGAGGAGCCGCGTTGTTCCATTGGCCTCCTGAACGGCAGCGCCGTCGGGAATGTATTGCAAAATAAGCGCCTAACGGGTGCAGGCCGTCAAATTTGGGCCGGTGCGATGCGGCGTCAGGGATGAAAAGAAGACTGCATCGCCCGCCATTGCATCGCAGCATAGAGCACCGTCCCGAGCGCGGATACCGGCCACTTCCAGGCCATAGGGGGCATTCTCATGTGCAAGGGTGCCAAGGGTGTGAAGGCCCGGCATGACCCAGGGGCACCCATTCGCCTCGGTTGCGTCAACCAGGGCAAGCCACAGCGTCACATAAGCTTGCGGCTCTAGGAAGGTGTATCCATTGTCTTGATGGAAGGGGAATTCCTTGGGTTCACCAGGCTTTTTATAAACGGCTTGGTCCCAATAGAGCCGCACTTTGGGCCCGATAAGATCTTGCATAAGGGCTTTGATGGCTGCTGACAGGGCAAAGGCTCGCACAGTTTCATCGCGTGCCACGAGGTTTCGCGAAAAACTCATCTTATCAGCGGCATAGGTCAGGGTGTAACCGTCGGCCATGGTGAGCACGCTGTCTGGCTCGCTGGCTTCGCAGTGGTCAATTGCTATCCGCAGCGTTTCCAGCGCCTTTCCTTGGATGAGGCCTGGGACTTTGAGCCATCCATCTCGGTTATACTGATCAATAAGACTCGGCGTCAGGCTTTCCAGGCCTTCGCGCGGACGCATCGGCCAGCTGAAGTCCGTGTTGAGCGGATGCAGTTTCAGGCTGCTCTGTGCTAGCGCTGCCTCCATTCTGATGTATATCCTTCCTCATGAACAATCAGACCCTACCCAAAGCCGAACTCCATTGCCATCTTGAAGGCACGGTGGCGCCGGATGTGGCGCTGCGCCTTGCCAAGCGCCATGGCTATGACATTAGCCGCATTATCGCGCCAGATGGCCGCTATAACTGGCGGACCTTCAATGATTTCCTCGCTGTCTATGATGTGGTCGCCGAAGTGGTGCGTACGCCCGAGGACTATTATGAGATTTTCCTCGACTATTATGCCCGCGCGGCCGCTCAAGGCCTGATTTATGGCGAGATGTTCATTTCGTCCGATCATCCGCAAGCGGTGGGCATAAGCTATGATACGTTCATGGAGACGCTCAATCAGGCCGCTGATGATGTAGAAGCCAAATACGGTGTCCATGTGCGCTTCGTCCTGCATGTGGTGCGTCATTACGGTATAGAAAAGGCCCGCGCTGTTGCGGATTTAGCGGAAAAAGCGCCCAAACGCCGCGTCACTGGTCTTGGCATCGCTGGAGATGAGGCCCAATACGCCCATGCCGACTTCACCTTTGCGTTTGAGGCGGGTCGCGGCGCTGGGCTGCAAACGACGGCGCATGCGGGGGAACACGCAGGCCCCAGCAGTGTGAAGAATGCGGTCATGCACCTGGGTGCTCAGCGCATTGGCCATGGTGTCCGCGCGGCAGAAGATGCTGATTTGCTGACGCTCCTTAAGGAGCAAAACATCACATTGGAAGTCTGCCCTTCCTCCAATGTCTGCCTTGGTGTGGCGCCAACGATTGAAACCCATCAGTTAAGCGCACTGAGGGCCGCGGGCGTGCCCGTCTCGCTCAATTCTGATGATCCGCCCTTCTTTTTTACCGATATCGGCAGGGAGTATGCGCTCGCCCAGCAGCATCATGGCTGCACAGACGCCGACCTCATTGATATCACCCGGACCGCTCTGGCCGCCGCCTTTTGCGATGATGCCACACGCCAGTCATGCTTGGCCCATATCGATGCTTGGGAGAAGGAGCATCTGGCGTGAAGAGACTCTGTGTGTTTTGCGGGTCCTCGTCCGGCAAGGACCCCATCCATGTGGAGGCTGGCCGGCAAGTGGGCGCGGCGCTGGCCAAGCGCGGCATTTCCGTCGTCTATGGCGGTGCGTCCATCGGTGTGATGGGCGCGGTTGCCGATGGCGCCATGCAAGCCGGCGGCGAGGTCATCGGCATCATCCCAAAAGCCATTACTGAATTTGAAGTGGCCCACGACCATCTCACGGAGCTGCACGTGGTCGACACCATGCATGAACGCAAAGCCATGATGGCGGATTTATCAGATGCCTTTATCGCTTTGCCCGGCGGTATCGGCACCATGGAAGAGCTGTTCGAGGTTTGGACTTGGGGCCAGCTGGGCTATCACAACAAGCCCTTTGGCCTTCTAGATGTGGCGGGCTATTGGACGCTCTTAGAGGACTTTCTAGACGCTATGGTCGAAAAGGGCTTTCTGCGCCCCATGCACCGCGCCATGGTGTTTAATGAAACCAGCCTGGACGTCCTTTTAGAGCGCTTTGAAAGCTACTGCCCGCCCAGCCGAGACAAGTGGGTGGATGCGCGCGGGCTTTAGAAAATAGCTTGCTGGTTAACATTAGCTAAGCTAAGTTAGCTAACAAGGAGCATAGCGATGGACCCTGTCAATATTCACGCTGCCAAAACCAATTTGTCTCGCCTCGTGGAGGCGGCTGAGCGGGGTGAAGAGGTGGTCATCGCGCGCGCAGGCAAACCGGTTGTGCGCATGGTCCGCTATGCGGATGACCCACCAAAGCGCCGTCGGCTAGGTATTTTGGAAGGCAAAGTGCCGCCGTTGCCTGATGATTATGATGATCCTTTGCCCGATGATGTTTTGGCGTCTTTTTACGGTGGAGAGCTGCCTTAATTGAAGATCTTGCTGGATACGAATGTTCTTCTCTGGGCGCTCGCTAGTCCCGACCGGCTTCAACCTGGCGTTCGGCATGACCTGGAAAATGCTGAGAATACGATCCTGTTCAGCGCGGCGAGTATTTGGGAAATTGCCATTAAATCCGGACTAGGGCGGCCCGATTTCGCTTATGAGCCAATCGAAATTCTCAAAGCAGCAGAAGCATCCAACTTTGAAGAAATCTTGATCACAAGCAGGATAGCTGCTCGGGTTAAGGGTATGACTCTAAACCATTCTGATCCATTTGATCGATTGATCCTAGCGCAGGCAGAGGCAGCAGAGTCGTGGCTATATACCAGCGATAAAAAGCTATGGGACGTATCGCCTATCGTTAAGCCGATAAGGCGGGCTGGGCGATCAGATCCCAGCTTACCGGGGTCCCCCGCTGAATAGTGTTGCGTGCCTTTTGGCCGATAATTGCACTTAAATGCATGGGCTTAAGGCCAAAGCCAGGGCGGATAGAGCGGACATGCTCCTCGGTAATGGTCTCGCCCGCTTTGATATCGCGTACGAAATAAAGCGAGCGGCGGAACTGTAGATTGCCTTCTTCGGCGGGGTTGCGCTCATAGCTGGCTGTGCCAAGGGCCTCCCAGGCGGTGCGCGTATCGGTGCAAAGCTGTGTGAGGGCGTCTGGCGTTAAGGAGAAGGCGCTGTCGGGCCCGTCTTCCGTGTCATCCAGTTGGAAATGCTTTTCGATGAGGCTGGCGCCGAGCGCGATGGACGCGACGGAGACGGCTGTTCCTAAGCTGTGGTCTGATAGGCCGATGACGGCGTCAAAGCGGCCTGCCATGTCGGGAATGGTGGCCAAATTCGACTGGCTGGCCGGGGCTGGATAGCCGCTGATGCAATGGAGGAGGGCCACATCCGTTGCGCCAGCGCCGCGTGCGCAGGCCAAGGCCTCGGCGATTTCTTGGTCATCCGCCATGCCAGTCGAAATGATGAGGGGCTTGCCCGTTTGGGCAGCTCTTGCGATCAGCGGTAGGTCGATGGCTTCAAAGGAGGCGATTTTGTAAGCGGGGGTGTTGAGGCCTTCCAGCAAATCAATGGCGGTAGCGTCAAAAGGCGAAGAAAATAGCGTGATGCCAATGTCACGCGCATGGGCAAACAGCATTGGATGCCAATCAAATGGGGTTTGCGCCTCAGCATACAGGTCATAGAGCCGGTAGCCGTCCCATAGACCGCCTTTGATGCGAAAGTCGGGGCCATCATGATCGAGCGTAATTGTATCGGGGCTGTAACTTTGGATTTTAACAGCGTCTGCGCCTGCCTCTTTAGCCGCCGTGATGCTTTTTATGGCGCGCTCCAGCGAGCCATTATGATTGGCGGAGAGTTCGGCGATGATATAGGGCGGATGGCCAGGCCCAATCATCCGGCCGTCAATGGAAAAGGCGCGCGCTGTCATGCCGCTAAAGTATAGCGGCTATGGTTACCGAGGCGTTTAAACGTTGATTGGAACGGGCGCTTTGCGGTCAAAGGTAGTACGGTCGAGCTCCCCTTCCCAGGCAGCGACCACCGTGGCGACCATGCAATCGCCCGTCACGTTGGTGGCTGTGCGCATCATATCGAGAATGCGGTCCACCCCGGCGAACAAGGCCACCGCTTCAATGGGCAGGCCGACGGATGAGAGCACCATGGGAATGAGAATCAGGCCAGCGGAGGGCACGCCGGCTGCGCCAATACTGGCCAAGGTGCCCGTGAGGACGATGGTGGCATAATCGACAAAAGTCAGATCAACGCCAAAAGCTTGGGCTACGAAAATCGCGGCGATGCCCATGTAAATAGCTGTGCCATCCATATTCATGGTGGCCCCAAGCGGCAAAACAAAGCTCGAGACCGGGCGGGAGACGCCAAGCTGCTCTTCCACGCAGCTCATGGACACCGGCAGTGTGCCGGATGATGTTGAGGTCGAATAGGCCACCAGCTGCGCGTCGCGGATGCCTTTCAGGAACCGAAACGGATTGAGCCGCATGAGGAGGACCAAGAACAGCGTGATGATGACCGCGATATGCGCGATGCAGGCGGTATAAAGCGTGATGATCAATCGGCCCAGCGGCAGCAGGATATCGAGCCCTTGTGTGCCCACGACCCATGCGATGAGGCCGAAGACGCCATACGGCGCCATTTCCATCGCCCAATGCGTGATTTTATAAATTACGTCGGCGGCACTGACGAAAAGGCGGCGCGCAGGCCCTGCCTTCTCCCCCACAGCATTGATCGCAAGGCCGGTCAGGAGCGCGATGAAGATGATTTGAAGGACATCCGCCCGCGCCAAAGCATCGACGGGATTGGTAGGGATGATGTTGGTGAGCAAGTCTTTGATTGAGATGGTTTTTTCAAGGCTTCTCGGGTCGCCCAGCGAATCCACAGGGGCGCCAACACCGGGCGAAAACAGCATGGCAAAGAGGAGGCCCATGGAGACCGCAATGGATGTGGTGAGGAAGTAAATCCCCATGGTTTTGGCACCGATACGGCCCATACGGCCCATATCGTCCATGGAGGTGACGCCGGTCACCAAGGAAATGAAGATGAGCGGCACAATGAGCATCTTGATGGCGCGGATAAACAAGTCGCCAATGATTTTTAGCTCATTGGCGATGGCTGGGCTAATCAGGAGGCCCACAATAACGCCCAGCACCAAACCGATGAGAACCCGAAGCCAGAGCGGCTGGCTTTGCCATTTTGTCCACATACGTTTGTCTTCCAGCTCCTACTTCGTGTATCTTCAACCCATTAAAGCCGCAGTCCTGAACTTGATTCAGGACCTGTTCCCGCTTTATGGAGGGGCGATGCGTAAACACTGACGTCATATAAAGACCGGCCTCTTCTTGGCCTTTCTCACTGGCTGTGGCAAGGCATCCTCATGATCGAAATCACTTTGCGCCTTGCGACAGCCGCTGACAGCGCCATGCTGCTTGAATGGCGCAATGACCCTGTCACCCGGGCGTCATCCTTGACGCAAGAGGCGGTGAGCGCTGAAGACCATGAAATTTGGTTTGGCCGTAGCCTGCGGTCAAAGCGGCGGACAGTTTGGATCGCTGAGTCGCAGGGTGTACCCATCGGTACGGCCCGGCTCGACGCACATCAGGGGTATGATGAACTTAGTTGGACAATTGCGCCCAGTGCCCGCGGCAAAGGCTATGGCAAAGCCATGGTAGCCGTTGCCCTCAAACAGACGCAAGGACCGGTCCGCGCGCGCATACGCATAGAAAATAAGGCGAGTGAAGCTGTTGCGCGCGCCTGCGGTTTTGACTTTATGGTTGCAGAGGGCGGGATGGGAACATGGTTGTTTCGTTCCAGCTAACGGTCCGTTTTTAACGCACTATTTGATTTCAGAAGCGCAAACGCCATATTGTTTGGCAAAATGAAAGCGGTGCTCTGGGAGGAGCCCATGGCCTTAGGTGCTTATCTCGATTCGATTATTGCGCGCGATCCTGCAGCGCGATCGCGCATTGGCGTGGCCCTCCTCTATCCTGGCGTGCACGCCGTGGGCCTCCACAAACTGGCCCACTGGTTGTGGCAGCGGCGGCTTACCTTTTTAGCGCGCTGGGTTAGCCAGATATCCCGTACCTTCACGGGCATTGAAATTCACCCCGCGGCCCGAATCGGTCGAGACTTTTTCATTGACCATGGCATGGGCGTGGTGATTGGCGAAACCGCAGAAATTGGCGATAATGTCACCCTTTATCACAGCGTCACCCTTGGCGGTGTAAACCCCACAAATGGCAAGGGCGGCAAGCGCCACCCAACGCTAGAAGATGGCGTCATCGTTGGTGCTGGCGCACAGATATTGGGTGCGATTACCGTTGGCGCCCGCGCCCGTGTTGGCGCGAATGCTGTGGTGACCAAAGCTGTGCCGGAAGGGGCGACTGTCGTCGGCAATCCCGCCAAGCCAACGCTGGTGGATGGAGAGACGTACGCTCAGCCCTTCGTGCCCTATGGAACGCCCTGCGAAGAGCTGTTTGACGGCGATTCGCAAAAGATTGATTTGCTGCGCTGTGAGCTAGAACAGATGCGCAAACGGCTTGCGCAGCTAGAAGAGGCGCAGAAAGACGACACACCCGCAGCGGCTTGGACCAGCCGCGGCACGCGTTAAGAGCTGCCGCTATGGCGGCAAAGGATAGCCTGCTTGCTTTGATTTCAGAGCGCTATCAGCCGGGCACCCCTGTGACGCCTGACGTTGATGAGGCTGTCAAAGCAGCCGCAGCTATAGTGGAAGAGGAAACCGGCCCACCCGACTTGGTGAAAAGCCCAGCGCTGGTCAATGGCATTTGGCAGCTGCGCTTTGATAGCCGGGATTTGCTTCATACATCGAAAGACATGGCCCGCATGTCTGGGGGCTTGCTGCCGGAGCAAAGCATTCGCATTGACAATTGCTTCCAGGAGCTGATGGCCCCGACAGATGTGGCTCCTGGCTTTTACCGCAACACTATGGTGATGGAGCAAGCCGGCATTGGCTTTCTCTACCAATCCACCGCGTCTTTCGTGGTTGAGCCGGAAGCACCCAATGTGTTCCAGGTATCCTTTAGTACCACCAGCTTTATTCCGCTCAAAGCCAGCGACGGCCCAAGCGCTGTGCGGCAAGCGTTAAACATGCCAGCGCATATGCCAATGCATCATGTGCAAAGCCCAGCCATCGGGCCCTTCCCATCAACCGTGACCTATTGTGATGACACGCTGCGGATGAACCGCGGTTCTGACTATATCGCCGTCTTAGAGCGCGTGGCTTGACCTATCTCCGCAACCCTGAACTTGATTCAGGGTCTGGCGCCGAGAAAGTCTTTGGAAGCTGATAGAGGTCCTGAATCTAGTTCAGGACTACGGACTTCATTCAGGCCGCGTGCGCAGAGCGGGTATCGGCACGGCTGAAGACCCAGGTGGTGCCTTTCGATAGGCCCGAATCAAAGCTGTAGCCATCGATGTTGAAGTCTTTCAGGCCATCCGCTGTATCGACGGCTTGATCAATCATGAAACGGGCCATCTGGCCGCGGGCCTTTTTGGCAAAGAAGCTGATCATCTTGGCCTTGCCATCGCGGTATTCTTTGAACTGCGGCGTGACAAGGCTCCCAAAGGCTTTGCCATCGACAGCGCCGAAATATTCGTTGGACGCGAGGTTCACCAGCGTCCCGCCATCCACATCCTCTAGCAGAGCCTTGGTCAGCGTCTGATCCCAAAAGCCGTATAGGTTCTTCGCTTTTTTCGTCGCAAAGTCCGTCCCCATCTCCAAGCGATAAGGCTGCATCAGGTCGAGCGGCCGCAGCAGCCCATAAAGGCCTGACAGGATGCGGATATGATCCTGGGCATAGGCAAGGCTCTTATCATCCAGGCTATCGGCATCAAGGCCTTGATAGACATCTCCGCGAAACATGAAGAGCGCTTGCTTTGCATTGGCCAGGTCAAACTCGCCGGTGAAGTCTTTAAAGCGCTGGTGGTTGAGCTGCGCCAAATCATCAGAAATGCCCATCATGGCCTTCAGGTCCTCTGGCCGCAGGCGGCGCGCTTCTTTCACCAAAGCTTTCGCTTGAGACAAAAATTCCGGCTGCGTGTGCGTATCAACGCCGGCTGGATTTTCAGCATCCAGGCGCTTTGCGGGGGACAGTACGGCGATCAGATGAGACATGAGCATTCCTTCCACTGCATTTTACATAAGGACAGTGCCTGCTGGATCAACGTGACCTCTTGTCAAAAAAGGCTGCTCAGCGCAACGTTAGAGGCATGTATTACGCCTTTGTCGGTATCGCGATGCTCTTCAGCGCGGCAGCAGCCGTGCTGATGTTGCCTGCAACGCCAAGTGAAGATTTGTCTGCTCGGCTGATCATGGAGCGCACAATAGAAGCGGCTGGCGGCGCGGCCTGGACCGATGCGGAAACACTCTCGCTGCGCGGCTACGGTGAGTTTTGGCCAAAGGGCACCGAGGAAGGCAGCTATATCGCTGATGACTACCGCATGTGGCGGGCGTTTTCAGGCGAACGCACGGTGGCGCATGGGCCCGATGGCTGGGTGCGCATTGAATCGAAACGGGATGGAAACATGATTTTCGCCATTGGGTTCGATGGCGAAACGACCTGGACACATCAAGGCATCGTCCCGCCAGACCAGGCTGCCAAAACCTGGGCTAATAATTTCGGCTTCGGTATTATTCGCGAAGCGTTAGAATCGGGCTTTTCCCTGGTTCGGAAACCAGACGAAATGATTGACGGGCACGCTTGTTACTTTGTCGCAATCATTAGCCCCGATGGCGCGGAAACCCTGTTTGCCATGGATAAAGACGATTTGGCCATCCGCTATGTGGGCTTTGATACACCGCGCGGCTGGCACGAACGCCGCTATAGTGATTTTGTCATGCTCGATAACCCCAAATGGCGCCAAGCCCGCCGGGTGCGGCTTTTTTACGATGGCATAAAAGCCAATGAGATTTATTGGGAAGAGACCCAGGTCAATGTGCCGCTGGACCAAGATTGGTTCCGCTATCCAGGAGAGAAGTGATGTTTAAGTATTTTCTGATCGCGGCTGCGCTTATGAGCCCGGCTTATGCTGGCGATTTTAGCCAAGACAGCTACGACGCCTTTGTCTCTGCGCGGACGGGCGATGGCGCGCCGGTCTATTGGTACTCAACCGGTACGGTGCGCGCCTATCCCTCCGGCGAAACGCTTTTCATTATGGAGGGCTATGATACGGCGCGCTCAGAAAAGGTGAGCGATACCAAAACCCAGCAATATTCCCGCAAGACCTATATTTTTCGCGATCCCGAGACCGGTGAGGTGCTGAAAACCTATAACGGCAAGGATGTGGACGCCATCGCCTACCCCTATCAGTTCATCACCTATGAGCTGGTGGGCGATGATATGGAAACCACCGTCGAGCAAGGCGCAGGAAAAGCCGTCCGCACCATTGGCCCAAGCCGCGGTATGTCTGTGAAAGAGATTGATGGCACGCTGGTTTATACGGCGCCGCTGTTTCTAGATTTCCCCGCAGGGCCCACAGCCCGCTATCAAGCCTGGGAAAACTATGACTTTTTTATCCAGCCTGAGGGCACAAAGGGCGAGCGCCATCAGCTGAGCTGGGCGCGCTATGGTGACCTGCCTGCCTGGGCTGGTAAAGGCAAATGCATCATGCACATGGTCTCTTGGCGTGTCGAAGAGTATGAGGACGTGCCAGAGCGCTTTCGCACCTATATCGAAGCTGATGCGCCGCTTTGGAAAGCGCCGCCCAAAGACTTAGCGGATATCCGCCGCCTCCAAGGCGTGACGGAGGAAAACAAGGGCTTTTCCGCTAAAGAGAGCCGGTAGGCGCGCGATACACAAAAGCGGTGTATTCCCACAGGCCATAGTCACTGCGGAAGCGGAAGTGGCGGCTCAGCTTGGCTTTGAACAGTTGGGCCGCTTCATCAAAGGCCAGGTAAAACAGGCTGTCGTCGCGGTAATCGGCGTGCGGAGCCATGAAATTGACGGCTAGGCCGCGGCGGCAGGCTAGAAACACTGCGCTTAAGAGCCGCGCGGTAAAATCGAAGGCGTCTTGTTCGGACATATCCTGGCGAACGGTGAAAACTCCGTTGAACACGGCATAGTCCACGCTGGCTTCTTCCAGTGGGTCTTCCATCAGATCCCGGGCTTCAAAAGCCGCCTGCGGATGGCGCGCTTGGGCGGCAGCAATCATGGCAGGCGAGATATCAACGCCGCGATAGCGTAGATTTGGCGGCGAAGCGGTCTTGTGCAGATAGTCGAGAAAGAAGCCAGGCCCGCAGCCCACATCAAGCACATGCACCGGCGCATCGGCCCAATCGATCAGCGACGCCATCACCTTGTAACGCGTTTCCATGCCTTCTGGATTGGGCCAATCGACACCCAGATGCGTTGGCCCATGATCGGCCAGGCAGCGCTCATAATAGTCTTTGAGTTGCAGATAGCTCATGCTGCGTGGCGCTCGCTTTGGGCGTCTGCGCGAAGCGCCCAGCCAAGGCCAGAACGGCCATACCCATTGCCATTATAGAGCAGAATATCTTGGCCTTTGTGGCTGAAGAGCATGGGATAGGCTTGCATATCGCTGTCCCAATCGGCGCGCGCAATATCAACCGGCGCGTCATCGCGGATCCAGCGGCCGCGCTCATAGGTGGCGCGCCAAATTCTGTATCTCTCTCCGCGGGCCACGAAATACATGACATAGCGGCCGTTTTCCCTGGTGAGGCAGGGCTTTCCAAGGGCGTATTCACGGGCATCGCGGTGGTCGATGGCGGCCTTGGTATTGGTATCCCAGCTGAGGCCATCCGTCGACGTTGTTTCACGAATGCAATAATAGTGCTTTGGCTTACCATCTTCCATGCGCCAGTCGCGGAAGGCGGTATAATACATGCGCCAGCGCCCTGGCCCATCGTAGGTGACGCAGCAGCTGCCAGTGCCAAAGGGCTCAGCATCAGTGAGCGGGAGGATCGGCGCGCGGCTTTTCTTTTCGAACGGCTTGTCCCAGCCATCAGACACGGCCAGCCCGATGCCATGATGCATGGCGACGGAGTGGCCTTTCAGCCACCCCACATAATAGAGCCACAGCTTGCCATCGACCTCGGTGATCCAAGGATAGGCCGCGCCATCATGGTCAAAACAGCCAAGCGGGCCGATGTCCACAACAGGCTCGCCAAACGCCATAATCCGGGGCGCAGCGCCAGTGAAGTCAACATCGACCGGGCCGATGCGGGAGATATTGGTGTCATCCCGGCCTGTGATGAAAAAACGCACATGGCCAGGCGTGACAACGATGGGAAAGGCCGGCCCGGCGAAGGTGGACATCCACCACACGGCGGGGTTGGGTTTGATGAGTAGGCCTTGCGGGTTCCAAGTCATGCCCGCACCGTGCGCCTGGGACGTTAAGACTTTCTTTCTTTTCCCGCCTTTTCCTTGGAAAGCAGGGCTTTTTTGCGGGCCAGGCCCCAGCGATAGCCGCCTAGCCCACCATCGCCCCGCAGCACCCGGTGACAGGGGATGGCGACGGCAAGAGGATTTGCCCCGCAGGCAGTGCCGACGGCCCGGCTTGCCGAGGGCGCGCCAACAGCGGCGGCGATATCAGCATAGGTGCGTGTTTCGCCTGGCGGAATGCGCTGGAGCGCTTTCCAGACCCGCTGCTGAAAGGCCGTGCCGCGGATGTCGAGAGGCAGGTCCCTTGCCCGCGCTGGTTCTTCCACCGTAGCGATCGCTGCCTCGCACCATGCATCAAAATCTGGGTTGCCTTGTGCGAGCTGAGCCTGCGCAAACTGGGTTTGCAGCTGCTCCAGCAATGGCTCAGGCCTATCGCCTAGTGCAAGCATGCAAACGCCCTTGCCCGTCGCTGCAATCAGCAACCATCCCAGCGTCACTTGGGCGAGTGTGAAGATGACCGTTTCGCCTTGGCCGCCAGACCGATATTGCGCTGGGGACATACCGAGCAGCTGGGCGGCCGAGGCATAAAATCGCGCAGCTGAGCCAAAGCCTGCCTCATACAAGGCCTGCGTTATTGTTGGCGCGCTTTGCAACGTGTTGGCTAACCGGGCTTTGCGCAGCGCTGCCCAATAGGCTTGCGGACTAAGGCCAAGCACGGCCGTGAAACTACGCTGGAATTGTGGGCCAGATAGGCCAAACAGCGCGCCAAGCTGCGCCAGCCGGGGGGCTGTCTCTCCCGCGGCAATGATATGGCAGGCCCGAGTCACACGCTCAACAATCGGGTCGCCGTCCGCCGCGCGGGGTCGGCAGCGTTTGCAGGGACGCATTCCCGCGGCTTCTGCCTCCGCAAGGCTTTTAAAGATGCGCACATTTTCTATCAGCGGTGGCCGCGCGGGGCAGTGTGGGCGGCAATAAATGCCGGTTGTTATCACACCGAAATAAGTGGGCGCCCCATCACTGGGTGCCTGTGTGGCGAGCCAGCGTTGAAAGGTGTCTCTGTCATGCCAGCCCATCTTTGCCTCCTTTGCTCGTGGACGCATACTACGCTAACCGCAACGCAGGCTGAAGCATCTCCTTTCTTGCGCTCGCATTTCAAAAACGTGGGACTTTGGGCTAGTCTGCTGAAACGCAGGGCAGCGATGGGGAGTGTGCCATCAGCATTTTGATTGCCGGTCTTATCGTCTTTTTCAGTGCTCACGGCTATTCCGCCGTGACGGCTGGCAATCCTGGCGGCGCGCTAAAGGCCAGGCTTGGCGCAGCACGATATTGGGCTTTTCACAGCCTATTTTCCATCGCTGGATTAGCGCTCATCGTCTGGGGATATAATCTCAGCCGTAGCAGCAGCGCCCTCTATATCACCCCCTTTGCGATTCGCTGGGTGTCGGTCGGATGCTTGGCTCTTGCCTTCATTTGTTTGGCTGCCACCTTCACGCCACCCGGAGCCATCAAATCCTGGCTGAAAAGCCCAGCCAACGCAGCCGTGGCGCTTTGGGCCTTCGCGCATTTGCTCTATGGCGGTGATGCCACGACACTTCTCTTATTCGGCAGCTTCTTCGTTTATGGGGTCGTCGGCACCGCGGTTGCCATCCGCCAAAAGCCAGCCAAGCATGTAAAGGTCGACGTCAAAGGAGACAGCCTCGCTATCGTCTTTGGCCTCGCCTTCTTCGCCCTCTTCATAAAGGGTTTGCATTTTTGGCTATTAGGTATTGTGCCTAACCTACCCTTTTGAAAGTTCTGTTCATGATGCGCTGTTTCGCTCTTTGCCTTTTTGCTTTCGCATCGCCATGCGCGGCCCAACTGCCTGAGGCACCCAAGCCTGTTGAAGGCAGCTTGCTCGATAGGAACGCCGCTGATGTGGCGGGCACATGGCGTGTTGCCTTAGACTATGATGACGGCAGCGATCCGATGGAAGAAGAACTAGTGATATCCTCCGCTTCCGGCGCCAACATGCAAGGCGGCTTCTTAGGCAGCACCTTTACGCAAAGCATGCTCCGCAAGCACGGACAAGACATGGTATTTTTTGCTACCACGCAAGATGCGGACGGCCCCGTTTATCACAGCGGGCGCTTTCAGGGCGACGTTATCCAGGGCCAAAGCTACTTCAGTGGCCGCGCCCTGCTCTTGCCTTGGACGGGGTATCGCGCGGAAAACTAGACACCTTCAAATTTGCTTGACGTTTACGTAAACGTCAACTACGCTCCGATTCAACTTGAGGGGAGTGATGCCGCGCAATGGCCGAGCAGCAAACATCGAAAAAGGCCTCTATGATGACCGCACTCAAGGCGTTGGAAACGCCCCAGGCGGTAGATGGTCAAGACACCTTTCGTATTGCTGAGCTGGCGGAAGATTTTAATGTCACGGCGCGCACCATTCGCTTTTACGAGAGCCATGGCCTGCTGAACCCTATCCGCGATGGGCAAAACCGTATTTATTCCCGCCAAGACCGGGCAAAGCTGGCGTGGATTTTGCGCGGTAAGCGAGTCGGTTTCTCCCTCACTGAAATAAAAGAGATGCTGGATCTGTATGATGCCGGCGATGGCCGCATGAAGCAGCGTGCGGTCACGCTGACCAAATGCCGCCAACGCATTTCTGATTTGCAAAGCCAGCGCGCGGACATTGATGCCACGATTGCAGAGTTGCAGACCTTCTGCGCCACGCTGGAAACCATGGTTGTTGAGCAAGACAACCAAGCCTCTCTAGGGCCCTGGCAAGACGCCGAGCCCGAGTAACATCGCCTATTTGACCTAATACCCACGAAGGAGACACAGCCGTGCCGACTTATACCGCCCCAGTCAAAGACACGAAGTTTGTTTTGAACGAAGTTATCAATATGCAGAAATACGCCAATCTGCCTGGCTTTCAGGAAGCCACGCCAGACATGGTGTCCGCCATCTTAGAAGAAGGGGCCAAGTTTGTTGAAGGTGTCTTGCAGCCCATCAATCTCTCGGGCGATCAAGAAGGCTGCACCCGCCATGATGACGGCAGCGTCACAACGCCCGCAGGCTTTAAAGAGGCGTATGAGCAATATGTCGAGGGCGGCTGGGGCACGCTCACCATGGACCCCGAATATGGTGGTCAAGGACTGCCGCATACGCTGGCGACCGCTTTTGAAGAATATATGATTTCAGCCAATATGGCGTTCGCAATGTATCCTGGCCTGACCCAAGGCGCCATTGCCTCCATTGATGCCGTTGGCTCTGACGAACAGAAGAAGACCTATCTGCCCAACATGGTGGCTGGCAAATGGACTGGCACCATGAACCTAACCGAGCCCCATTGCGGCACGGATCTCGGCCTCATCCGCACAAAAGCTGTCCCGCAAGACGACGGCACATACAAAATCACCGGCACCAAGATTTTCATCTCCGCTGGCGAGCATGACATGTCCGAAAACATTATTCATCTGGTGCTCGCTAAGATGCCGGATAGCCCTGACACCGTAAAAGGCATCTCCTTGTTCATCGTGCCGAAGTTCGTGCTTGATGAGAATGGCGAGCCAGGCGAACGCAATTCGCTGAGCTGCGGCTCCATTGAACACAAAATGGGCATTCACGGCAATTCCACCTGCGTCATGAACTATGACGAAGCCACCGGCTATCTGATTGGCGAGAAAGAAAAGGGCCTGGCCGCCATGTTCATCATGATGAACGCCGCCCGGCTTGGCGTTGGCCTGCAGGGCCTCGCCATGAGCGAAGTCTCCTACCAAAACGCCGTGACCTACGCCAATGACCGCATCCAAGGGCGCAGCCTGACCGGCACCAAAGACAAAGAGAAGAAGGCCGACCCCATCATCGTGCACCCTGATGTGCGGCGCATGCTCATGAACTCGAAAGCGTTTAACGAAGGCTCCCGTGCCTTGGCACTCTGGGGCGCGTTGCAAGTGGATTTGACCCACAAAGCGCAAACCGAGGAAGAGCGCCAACGCGCGGACGACCTCATCAGCTTGCTCACCCCCGTTATCAAAGGTGTGCTGACGGACAAAGGCTATGAAAACGCCACCAACGCCCAGCAAGTCTATGGCGGGCATGGCTATGTAGCTGAATGGGGCATGGAGCAATTCGTCCGCGATGCCCGTATCGCCATGATTTACGAAGGCACCAATGGCGTCCAAGCGCTGGATTTGGTCGGCCGTAAGCTTGCCAAAGACGGTGGCCGCGGCATCCGCACCTATTTTGAAGTGCAGCAGAGCTTCATCGCCGAGAACAAAGAAGACGTGCGCATGCAGCCATTAGTTGAGGGTCTTGAAAAGGGCGTCAATGACCTGCAAGCGGCCACCATGTGGTTCATGCAAAACGCCATGCAAAACCCTGATAATGCAGGCGCGGGCTCAGTGGCCTATATGCACCTCCTCGGCCTCGTCGCCATTGGCCATATGTGGGCACAAATGGCCAAGACCGCTTTTGAAGCGCTGGACGGCAGCAGCGATGACCCGCAATTCTATGAGAATAAGCTGGCCACAGCGCGCTATTTCTTCAGCCACCTGATGCCGGAGACTGCTGTTCACCGTGCGCGGGTCGAGGCTGGCTCTGAGACAATGATGGCGTTGGCTGCGGACCAATTCTGAGCAATAGCCCCACCCCCTAACCCCCTCCTCTAAAGGAGAGGCGGCACTAGAAATAGCCTCTCTCCTTGAGGGGAGGGGATGGGGCGGGGCCAAAAACAGCAGATTCCACTAGGTGCAATCGCACCGAGAGTAGCGCACAAAAAACAAAAGACACTCCCCGAAAGGACACCACCATGGCAGACGCATATATTTACGACACTGTGCGCACCCCGCGCGGCAAGGGCAAGCCAGACGGATCACTGCATGAAGTACCACCGATTGAGCTGGCGACGCAGGTGCTGGAAGCTATGCGCGACCGTAATGACCTCGACACCTCACTGGTGGAAGATGTGGTGCTTGGCTGTGTGAGCCCAGTCGGCGAGCAAGGCGCGGATATTGCCCGTGTTGCCGCCATCAATGCTGGCTATGCGCAAACCACAGCCGGTGTGCAAATCAATCGTTTCTGTGCCTCTGGCCTGGAAGCCACCAACATGGCCGCTGCGAAGGTTATCTCCGGTGAAGCTGACCTGACCATCGGTGGCGGCGTTGAAAGTATGAGCCGCGTGCCCATGGGTGCTGATGGCGGCGCTTGGGCCATGGACCCAGCGGTGGCTTTTGAAGCCTATTTCGCCCCGCAGGGTATTGGCGCGGACTTGATTGCCACCAAATACGGCTTCTCCCGCGATGACGTGGACGCCTACGCGGTCGAGAGCCACAAGCGGGCCGCCAAGGCGCGTGAAGAAGGCCGCTTTGCCAACTCCATCGTTCCTGTAAAAGACGTGATGGGCAATGTGCTGCTCAAAGAAGATGAAACCATCCGCCCGACCACCAATATGCAGGCGCTTGGTGGCCTCAAAGCCTCCTTTGAAGCCATTGGCACCGGCATGCCTGGCTTTGATGCCGTGGCGCTGCTGCGCTATCCGGAAGTGGAAAAGGTCAATCATGTGCACCACGCTGGCAACTCCTCCGGCATTGTGGACGGTGCAGGCGCTATCTTAATTGGCAATAAAGGGATGGGCGACACGCTTGGTATGAAGCCGCGCGCGCGCATCAAGGGCATGGCGTCCATTGGCTCGGAGCCGACCATCATGCTCACCGGACCAAGCTATGTGACGGAAAAGCTTCTGAAAAAGCTGGGTATGGAAGCGGGTGACATTGACCTTTATGAGCTCAATGAAGCCTTTGCCTCCGTCGTGCTGCGCATGATGCAAGCGCTCGATATTCCGCATGAGAAGATGAATGTGAATGGCGGCGCCATCGCCATGGGCCACCCGCTGGGTGCAACCGGCGCCATGATCCTCGGCACCGTGCTGGACGAGCTGGAGCGTACGGACAAGGAGACCGCCCTCATCACCTTATGCATTGGCGCTGGCATGGGCACCGCCACCGTGATTGAGCGGGTTTAACGCGCACGGCATCGCTCAATCAGATTTTGATAAGGAATAGGATATGACCACAGCAGTCACCATGGATGTCGATCAAGACGGCATCGCGCTTTTAACCATCGATGTTCCCGGCCAATCTATGAACGTCATTACGCCAGAGGTGCAGTCGGATTTGGCGGCGCATCTGGATGCTATTGAGTCTGATGAGGCCATCAAAGGCGTCGTCGTCACCTCAGGCAAAGCCAGCGGTTTCATGGCCGGCGCAGATTTGAAAGCCATGGCCGGCACCTTTGAAGCCGCAAAAGCCGCTGGACTTGATGCGTTGTATGAAACTGTCATGTCGCTCAGCGCTTTGTTGCGCCGCATGGAGACCATCGGCAAGCCCGTGGCAACGGCCATCAATGGTCTGGCGCTTGGCGGCGGGCTGGAAATCTGCCTCGCAACCCACTACCGCGTCTGTGCGGACCATCCCAAAATTCAGCTTGGCCTACCGGAAGTCATGGTGGGGCTTTTGCCTGGCGCAGGCGGCACGCAGCGTTTGCCTCGCATGATGGGCGCGCAAAACGCGCTGCAGTTCATCACCACTGGCAAATCCATGAAACCGCAAGAAGCGCTTGGTCTTGGGGTGGTCAATGAACTGGCACCTGTGGATGAGGTGGTTGCAAAAGCCAAAGCCTGGGTGCTGGCTAATCCAACCCATGTGGAACAGCCCTGGGATAAAAAAGGCTTTAAAGTGCCCGGCGGCGGCAATTGGGCCCATCCTGGCTTCTTCCAAACGTTTGTGGGCGGAAACGCCATGGTTACCAAGGAGACCCAAGGCAATTATAACGCGCCTAAGGCCAACATGAGCTGCGTCTATGAAGGCCTGCAACTGCCCATGGACAAAGCGTTGTCCGTGGAAGTCAAATATTTCTGTAAGCTCATCCTTGATCCACAATCTGGCAACATGATTCGCACGCTGTTTGTGAACAAACAGGCGGCTGAAAAGGGCGCGCGGCGTCCCCAAGGTGTTGATAAGGCGCCAACGCAAAAAGTCGGCATGCTTGGCGCTGGCCTCATGGGCGCTGGCATTGCCATGGTTTCCGCGCAAGCGGGCATTGAGGTTGTGCTGCTCGACCAGTCGCAAGATTCGGCTGACAAAGGCAAAGCCTATAGCGCTGACCGCTTGGCCAAAAAGGTCAAACGCGGCTCGATGACCCAAGACAAGGCAGACGGCATTTTGGCCCGCATCCATCCCACCACATCCTATGAGGATTTGGCGGGCTGCGACCTCATCATCGAAGCCGTTTTTGAAAACAAAGACATCAAAGCCGACGTGACCAAAGCCACCGAAGCCGTGGTTGGCGCGGATACGATTTTTGGCTCAAACACCTCGACCTTGCCGATCACATCGCTTGCGAAGGCTTGGTCAAAGGCTGAGAATTTCATCGGCATTCACTTCTTCTCCCCCGTTGAGAAAATGCCACTGGTAGAAATCATCACCGGTAAGAGCACTGGCCCGGGAGCTATTGCAAAAGCGCTCGATTATGTGGCGCAAATCAAGAAAACGCCCATCGTCGTCAATGACAGCCATGGCTTTTATACGTCGCGGGTCTTTTCTACCTATGTGACCGAAAGCTACCGCATGGTGGGCGAAGGCATCAGCGCGCCGCTGATTGACAATTGCGGCCGCCAAGTGGGCTTTCCCAATGGGCCGCTGGCCATTGGTGATGAAGTGGCCATCGACCTTACCCAGCGCGTGCGCGATGCAGCGCAGGCCAATGAAGGCGATGCTTATGAGCCAAGCGAATTCGACACTGTCACCGACACAATGGTAGAGCTTGGCCGCCTCGGCCGCAAAACCGGCAAGGGCTTTTATGTCTTCCCCGAAGACGGCAGCAAGAAATACCTTTGGCCCGATATTGCCAATCATTTCCCCGTTGCCGAACAGCAGCCAGACCCAGACACCATCAAAGAGCGGATTTTATACCGCCAGCTGGTCGAATGCGCCCGCTGCTATGAAGAAGGTGTGCTTGAAACCCCGGAAGACGGGGACATCGGCGCCATCTTCGGCTGGGCTTTCCCGCCCTTCACCGGCGGCCCCTTCAGCCACATGGACACTGTCGGCATCGCCACCATCGTCGCCAAGCTGGACCGTCTTACCCAAGCTTATGGCGCACGCTTCAGCCCACCCCAGCTGTTGCGGGATATGGCCGCGAAGGGTGAGACCTTTTATGGCGCAGCTATGGCAAAAGCAGCCTAACCCTTCGAAATACCAAAAAGAAGAAGGCTCTACGTCCCTCGCGTGGAGCCTTTTTTACAAAGAGCGCACGCGCCCGGGCTTGCCCACAGCGCATTCCAAGCCATCACGGGGCCATGCGCCCGTGGTTGCAGCGGCCTCATAGGTCTCCGACAAGAATGTCAGTAGCACAGCGTCAGGGTCCTGCGCGTCACGCACGCTGTCATAGGGCAGGATGAACTCACCCAGATCGCTATGGAAATAGGCGTCCGGATGGCTCAACGGGGCGTCGGAAAACCCAGCGGGTGTGGGATAGGCGTAGCTGTAAAAGGCTGCATGATCGATCCCGCCGCCGCCTGCCCAAAATCCAGCTGAGCTGACTTCGTGGGAATAGGCTTCCTGGGTCACGTCATCGGGTAGATTGGGGATGCCGCCGGGATGCATGGGGGCGGGTCGCCCTGAAAAGCGGGTGACGGCCAAGTCTAAGCTGCCCCAGAACAGGTGCACTGGGCTGACTTTGCCGAGATAGCTGGTCCTGAAGGTGCTGAAGACACGGTCGACTTGTACCAAGGCTTCCCAGAAGCGCTTGGCCGCCTGTGCATCATAAGCGACGGGTGTCGTCTGCTGGGCAAAGGGGATGGCGTCAGCTACTTCATTCGGTGCGCCGTGCATCTGTGTTGGTGCGCCCAGATCGGCTAGCGCCGCTAAAAACGCGCTATGAAAGTCTGCCACACTTTGCGCTTTGAGCGCGATATGCGCACTCTGGCCCATGGACGCATGGATGACTGCCGCTTGGTCGATGAAGTCAAAGTCAATGCTGTAGCTCACGCCTTGGCTAGATGGGATCAATCCGCTCGTGAGGCCCCGCGCCGTGACGTAAAATGCCGCCTGCCAAGAATGATTGATCCAAGGCGTCTGCGCCATGCGGAACTTACCGGCAATCTGCAGCCACATATGAAGGGCGTTGCCGGTTTCTTCCCACTCTTCAAACGGAATATCTGGCCACATCATGCTGCGCTCCTTTGGCTTGCGGCTGCCCTGCCTTTCTATTGACTTGGCGGTATATCAAATCGCCCATAATCGATATTTTTGTTTAACTTATTGGCCGGAAAGACCCGCCCATTCATCACGCCCCAAACACCGGGCTCAACCATTTGAGCAGCAATGATGGCGCCGCCGAGGTTGAAATCCGCATCGGACGCGTGCAGCGAATACGGGCGCATGGCGCCGGTTAGAACGACAGATTTCTCTGTAACATGCTGTGCAAGATAACGGGCCGTTTCCCCTAACGTGCCTGTTCCGTGCGTCACAACAATATTGTTCTCCGGCGCGGCAAGTACCGCTTGCACCAGTTCCTCGCGATCTGCTTCGATGAGACCTAAGCTATCTTTCAAAAACAGGACTTCAATTTTAGGAAAATAGCACCGCCCCAAATGAAGCATTTCTGGGATGTGGCTTGATCCATCGGCTTGAAAATCGAGGGCCTCAGTCCGCAGATTATGCACCTTATCAAGGGTGCCACCTGTTATTATGATCCGAAGGTTCTTCATAAACCCTACCTCATGGCTGCCCTTATTTTGATAGGCCGCGCATGGCGCCTATCCGAAGGCCTCACCCCCTCACAAACCCGAGCTTCAAAAATGAAAAGCTGGCGCTAGCTTTAGCCAATCTCGCAAGGTGGAGTAAAGCTATGGGCCGGGTTCAAGACAAAGTCGCCCTCATTACTGGCGCAGCCTCGGGCCTGGGCGCTGAAGATGCAAGGGTGCTTGCGCGCGAGGGCGCCAAGGTAGTCATCACCGACATTCAAGATGAGATGGGCGAGGCTGTTGCGGCTGAAATTGGCGAAAATGCGCTTTATCTCAATCATGATGTGCGCTCTGAAGCGCGTTGGCAGCAGGTTATCGACAAGACCATCGCGCGTTTTGGCAAGCTGGATATTCTGGTGAACAATGCAGGCCTGGTGCACTTTCAGCATGTGGAGGACTTGCCGTTTGAGCACTTCAAACTGGAAACGGACGTGATGCTGTCGGGCGCCTTTTTGGGCTGCAAATATGCTATCCCGGTGATGACCAAGGGCGGCGATGCCTCCATTATCAATGTGGCGTCCATCGGGGCCATTAAGGGCCTCAGCGGCATCCCCGCCTATGCAGCGGCCAAGGGCGGTATGATTGCCATGACGCGCTCTATCGCCGTGCACTGCAAGGAGCAGAAATATGGCATTCGGGTGAATTCGATCGCGCCCGGCAACACCGTAACGCCCATGATTGATCAGGCCATGGAACAAGTGGAGGCTGATGCGCCTGGCCTGCGCAGTTCCATCGAAGCGGGCATGGGTCAGCCAGCGGATGTGGCCAATCTGGTCCTGTTTCTGGCGAGCGAAGAATCGCGTCGTATCACCGGCACCAATATCGTTATCGACAATGCCGAAAGCATTGAATAACCGGCCCTTCGGCCCCTTTGTGCAGACCGCCTATTTGGTCTCTGACCTGAAGGCGGCGGCGCAGCGCTGGGCGGAGGACTTTGGGGCAGGCCCCTTCTTTACGCTGGAAGGCATAAAGCCGGAGATGCTGGGCGGGGGTGATAACGCTGCCTCGCTGGACCACAGCTCTGCCTATGGCCAGCTCGGCGATGAGATGATTGAGCTGGTAGTCCCTGCCAATGGCAGGACATCGATTTTCGTTTGGCCGCTGGAGGCCCTGCATCATCGCGCGGTCTTCGCTACGGATTATGAGGACGCGCTCGCCTGGTTTGAAGCCAAAGGCATGGCCCATCGGGCCAGTGCGTCCGTCAATGGCATGCCCTTCGCCTTTGTCGACGCGACGCATCAGCTGGGTCACTTTGTTGAGGTCTATCCTCAGTCAGACGCCCTGGAGGGCTTTTACGCTATGGTCCGCGGTGCTGCAGACGGCTGGGATGGCGGTGACCCTGTGCGGCCCATCACCCTTTAGGCCGCCCGGCGCCAGGTGACAGGAAAGCTATCTTGGGGGAGCGGCTCGCCGACAACAGGCCGCTTGCCGCCCTCTTTGAGCGCTAAATCCAGAGATAGTGGCGTAGGTGCATAGCGAATGTCGTCGCCAATCCAGCGGCTGGAAAAGGCCAGGCGCCGCCCTTTTTGCGGGCTTTTGCGCGGGGCTGAGCCGTGAATGGTTTTGGGGTGAATAACCAACACATCGCCCGCTTTAGCAGGCCAGCTTTGGATGGGTGCATCCGGCGCTGTCACACGGGCTTGCAGCTCTGTCCAGGGATGAAACTCCGGCGGGCGCTCCACGTCTTGCGGTGAGAAGGTTGAATGGTAGCGATGCGGATCTTTGTTGGAGCCGCGCAGCGTTACCAGTGGCGCATTGTCTTCACCCACATCCGTCAAGGCCATCCACAGCGATGCGGAGTGGACGCCCGTGAGCGGATAGGTGCATTCATCATTGTGCCAGGGCGTCGCTGTGTCGGGCGTGTTGCCGGCTTTTGCGAAGGTACCATCCAGCCAATAGCGCAGCGTATCGGCCTCCATGACATCGGCCAGAATTTGTGCAGCCGGGCTGTCTTGAATCCACGTCTGGATTTCCGCGCTATAGGCCGCCACATGCAGAATGCGATAGTTGCCTTCTTTGCCGTCGATAAAGAATGGGGCTTGGCAGCTCTCTTCGGTGACTTTTTCAGGCTGTTTACCGGCTTCATAGGTCTCGATAATCCGGTCAATGCCGCGAGTGACCATGTCGATCCAATGCTGGTCAAAGACCCCTTCGATCTTCACGCAGCCGTCCTCGTGATATTGCTGTCGATGCGCGTCCGTTACGAATGCGGCCATCGCTCTAGCCCTCCTGCTCTTCATATTGGTTGAGTGCTGCCTTTGGTTCCAAGTCATCCGTTTTGCTCAGCCAATCATGGGGTGTGCCTTCAAGATAGGCGGAGACGATATCTGCATAAGCCTCCCCGCCGTCAGGCCGGTGGCAGGGATGGGTGCCCTCAAACACATGGCCTCGCACGTCTTTAAGCGCCCGCACTGTCGTGGGGAATTGGCTGCGCAGCGTGTCACTATCTGCTGTTAGCGCCAGCACCGGCTGTTTGATGTCTGGGAGGCGGTCCAAAGCATTATAATTGCCGAAGGCGGTGCGCATAGGTCCGCCCGCCATGCCGGTCTGCATAAAATCAATGGCCGCTTGATGCAGCGTGGCGTCCCAAGCGCCATCAAAAGCCAATGTGGGCGCCCAGACTTTCCAAAGATTGTGCGTCCAAGACCAAGCGTGGGTCACAGGCGCCCCCGCTTCTTCATAGGCAGGCGGCTCGAAGGAAAACTTGCTAATCATGTCGAGGCGAGTCTCGACAGTCCAATCACTCGCAATGCCGTCGAGAATCACATCCACAACGATATCAGGCGCGGCCATGGCCGTTTCCATGGCGACCTCCCCGCCCATATGGCCCCCGTGGATGGCTATGTTGCTCAGCCCAAGATCCCGCAGGCCTTGGGCTAAGGCGGCCCCATGGCGGACCTGCGTCCACGTGGTTGGATCTGGATGGGCCGAGGTGCCAAAGCCAAACATATCCGGCGCAAGAACATCATAGCCGCGCGCGCCAAGCGCGTGGGCCACATGGGCGAGTTGCGCGCCAGAGCCTGGCGTCCAATGAAGCAGAACGATAGGCCGTCCGGCAGGGTCGCCGAAGCGCCTGGTGTGGAGCTGGCCTTCTGGCGTGTCTAAGTAGAAGCGCTTGGAGGGATAGAGCTGGGCGATGAGGAGCATGCGCTGGCGGCCCTTTTATGCCGTTAAACGCTAGCGCCCCAAACTGCTGCTACGAACCCGGAGCTTCGTTTTATCCGCCATTTGGTCAAGAATCCTCTGCGCTTTTAATCTCATCGACTTTCGCGAGCGTCGGGAACAGCTTGACCCACAGGGCAGCGGTGACGACCGCCATGGCGCCGCCCAAGACCACTGCACCGATGGGACCTAGAAAGCGGGCGGCCACCCCGGATTCAAACTCGC
>CAKZYD010000228.1 GCA_937884085.1 uncultured Sphingomonadales bacterium
ATCTGCCCAACCATTGAACCGACAGCGCCCGCAGCCGCAGATACAACAAGGGTCTCGCCGGGTTTCGGTTCGCCGATTTTTAGAAGGCCGAAATAGGCTGTCAGGGCTGTACCGCCAAGCGATCCAAACAGCGTTGGCAGCGCAATGCTCGGCACCTCTGGAATAGGGCCAAAGAGATCGCCCGATGCCACGATGTGGGAGGCATATCCACCAAGACCACCAACGCTCATTCCTTCGGTAAAATTCGGATGTTGGGAGGCGATGACCTTGCCTGCAACGCCAGCGCGCATGATGTCACCAATTTCGACTGGCGGCATATACTGGTCTGCATCAGACATCCAAATACGGTTCGTCGCATCAACCGATATGTATTCGACTTCGACAAGAATATCGCCATCGGATAGGGATGGAATATCTTCGGCAGCGAAAGAAAGGTCATCGTCTGAAATTTCGCCATCGGGGCGCCGCACGAGACGCCAGCACTGTCGTTTTGACATGGTTTTAATCCCCTCTGTTATTGCCCATCAATGCCAAGCCCGCCCATGAGCATGTATTTGATGTTGAGATAGTCCTCGATCCCGTATTTGGAACCTTCACGGCCAATACCGCTTTGTTTGATGCCGCCAAACGGCGCCACTTCTGTTGATACGATACCTTCATTAATGCCGACCATGCCGTAATCCAAAGCTTCACCAACCCGCCAGGCTCGGCCCAGATCACGTGTATAAAGATAAGCTGCGAGCCCGGCATCGGTATCATTCGCGGCAGCAATGACGCTAGCCTCATCATCAAATTTAAACACTGCGGCGAGTGGCCCGAACGTCTCTTCTTTCGCAAGCATCATATCTGGCTGTGCACCAGAGATGACCGTCGGCGCGAAGAACAATGGCCCTTTATCTTCCATGCGTTCGCCGCCAGTGTGAAGGGTCCCGCCCCTGGCGATTGCGTCGCGCAGATGGCGCTCCGTCTTATCAACTGCCGCAGCATTAATCATCGGGCCGATAAGCACACCGTCGTCGGCGCCATTGCCAATGGTCAGCTGCTTCGTCGCAATGCTGAACTTTTCGACAAACGCATCATAAATTGCCGCATGCGCGTAAAATCTGTTGGTGCAAACACAGGTCTGACCAGCGTTTCTGAATTTAGCAGCAATAGCCCCTTGGACGGCCGCATCAATGTCAGCGTCGTCAAACACGATAAAGGGTGCGTTGCCGCCAAGTTCCAGAGAAACCTTCTTGATTTGCCCTGCTGCCTGCTGCATGAGCAGCGCGCCAGTCGCCGTAGATCCAGTGAAAGACAATTTTTTCACGAGCGGATTGGACGTCATTTCCCCGCCGACGCCAGCACCCTTTGAAGCGGTAATACAAGAGAGTAAGCCCCCCGGCAGACCAGCCTCCTGCGCTAAAACGCACAGCGCAAGTGCTGATAGCGGCGTCGCCTCGGCAGGCTTGACCACGATGGAACAGCCAGCAGCCAGTGCCGGGCCGATTTTGCGCGTTATCATGGCCATGGGGAAGTTCCACGGCGTAATGGCCGCGCAAACACCAACAGGTTGTTTGATCACCAAGATGCGCTTGCCCGGCATATGGTTCGGGATGACATCGCCATAGGTCCGTTTGCCTTCTTCAGCAAACCACTCGATGAAGCTGGCGGCATAGGCAATTTCACCGCGGCTTTCAGTAAGCGGTTTGCCCTGCTCTGCAGTCATCAGTTGCGCCAAGTCTTCTTGATGCTGCATCAGCAGGGAGAACAATTTGCGCAATACAACAGCGCGCGCCTTAGCCGGCTGCACCGCCCAATCATGGCGCGCGCGGTCAGCGCTTTCGATTGCGCGGCGGGTTTCGCTTACACTCATATCCGGCACAGTCGCTATGACTGCGCCAGTGGCCGGGTTGACGACATCAAACGTCTCACCGGTATCAGCATCGCTCCAGAGGCCACCGACGAAGCCTTGCTGGCGCAGTAAATCCTTGCGTTCTAGTTTCAAAATATTACGTCCTAAGCTGCTAAAAATATTTGGAAAAGCGCCTGTAATAAGCGTCGAAGCGCCGTTGTATACCCGCTTTAGTGAGGCCAAAATCCTCAAGCGCATAGGTAAAGGACCCATGCTTATTTTTGGGATTTCGCACCTCCCACGCACCCACAGCATCGACCGCTTGGTCAGTCAAAGGCATATCTGCGAAGTCATAAATCGGAGCGAGCACGTCAGTCGCGGCAGCACGAACCGTTGCATAAGAAATATCGAGGATTGGGTAGTCTGGCTCGGCATCCCTAAAGGCAAGATGAAGGTCCATTTTCCAGGCCATGCCTTCAAAGCGTGCGGCATGGTCAATTGTTTTATGGCTATGGGCGTAGTTGAATAGTTCTATGAGACGGCATGCCGAAGGGATGCACTGCAAAGGATCGCGATGTGTCATGATCAGTTTGGCGTCTGGAAAGGCCTTTAGAAGGTCCCTCTCAAAGCCATAGCTCATCGCACTTTTTAAAACGAATGGCTTATTAGGGTCCGCGAGACCTTGCCAGATGAGGTATTTCAGGGCGTCACGCAAATAGAAAAACTGATGCTGCATGCCCGCTTCTAGCGTCCACATGACATAGCTATCCGCGTCCGCATAACCGGTGAGGGTCGGCGAAATCAGCGACTGCGCCATGAGCATGCTATCTTCTTCTGGCTCATCGGCAGCGAAGCTATGCGCTAGCTTGGCATCAGGTGAGGCGACGTCAAACCAGGCTTCGTCAGCCATTACATAGGCGATACGGAAGGAGGCATCATCATAAGGCGACCCAGTAACAGAGCTGGGATTGAGAAC
>CAKZYD010000229.1 GCA_937884085.1 uncultured Sphingomonadales bacterium
GGCATTGAGTCGCTGAATCCACGACTGACCATTTTGAATTTGTTTGCTGAATTCTTCTAAGACTCCATACAGAATTTCTTCGCGGAAAGCTATATGGCCCTGGCTGAGGGCGATAGCACGCCTTTGGATATCCCACGCTTAGGCGATGACCTGCTCTTTGTGTATACCGGTGGCACGACGGGCCTCCCCAAAGGTGTCATGTGGCCACAAAAAAGCCTGTGGGGTGCCATGGGCGGCGGTGCACCACAACCGGGCATGAAACGTCCAGACAGCATGGAAGAGCATCTGGCCAATGTGGAGGCCATGGGCGGCATGGGCCGTCTCTTGGTCCTTGCGCCGTTCATGCACGGGGCTGGTATGATGACGTCTATCACCACGCTGTGCATGGGCGGCGCGGTCATCACCCTGCCCGGCCACGGCTTTGACCCAGCAGAAGCCCTGCAATCCATTCAAGACAACAAGGCGACACAAGTCCTTTTGGTTGGGGATGCCTTCGCCAAGCCACTTCTGAAGACGCTAGATGAAAACCCAGGCGCTTACGATATCTCATCCCTGATGGTAATTATTTCATCCGGCGCCATGTTCTCCATGGGCATCAAACAAGCCCTGCTGAAGCACAATCCCAAGATGCTTATCATGGACACCTATGGCAGCTCAGAAGGTATCGGGCTCGGCACATCCATCACAACAGCGCAAGGCACGCAGTCCACAGCCAAATTCAAGCTGGGCGCGAAAACCAAGTTGTTTACCGAAGACTATCAGGAAATCGCGCCCGGCTCGCCCGAACGCGGATTAGTCGCCCGCTCTGGCTCCATCCCAGTCGGCTATTACAAAGACGAAGCCAAAACGGCGAAAACCTTCCCCGTCATCGAAGGGGTGCGCTACTCCGTCCCAGGGGATTGGGCAACGGCGGAGGCGGACGGCACGCTCACATTGCTGGGCAGAGGCAATCAATGCATCAACTCCGGTGGGGAGAAGATCTTCCCTGAAGAAGTTGAAGAAGCACTGAAAACCCATGCGCATGTGGAAGACACGCTGGTGATTGGAACCGCAGATGAAAAATGGGGCCAAGCCGTCACCGCGCTGGTTGATTTAGCTGTCCCCACCAGCGATGCCGACCTCTCCGCCCATGTGCGCCAATCGCTCGCTGGCTACAAAGTGCCCAAGCGCTATCTCAGCGTCCAAACCATCCCCCGCCAGCCCAATGGCAAAGCGGACTATGTGACCGCAAAGAAGATGGCCGCTGAGCTTCTTTTGACCCAGTGAAGCTATATTCCCTCCCCCGTTCTGAGGGAGGGGGGTCCTCAAAAGAAACCGTCATGCTGAACTTGATTCAGCATCTCCTTCCAAGACTGGCCTGTGCGTTTGCACGATGTCCTTGTGTGTTTGGAATGTGTTATTTTGCTTGGCAGGAAGGACGCCGTTAGGTCCTTGGTCGTTTTGAGACCGTGATTCAGCTTGGCAGCCTTCCTGCCGACTTTACCCAACCCTGAACAGTTGCCTGATTGATGTTTTGAGGCTGCTGGCGGCAGACCTCGCATCACAAGGATAGGAACCATGACTATAGCCTTTGATTACATCGGATGCGACATTTCTAAAGCGTATGTAGACATCTACGATCCCAAAACCGGACGAAGACAGAGTATCACAAATACCGCTAAGGCGCTTGCCGCCTTCCTGTTAGCCTATCAAGAGACGTCTGCCTTTTTCGTTTTTGAAGCCACAGGCGTCTATGACAGCCCCTTGGCTAAGGCTCTCGCGCAAGCTGGCCTGCCGTTTCATCGGGCCAACCCGATGATGGCACGGCGCTTTGCCCAGGCCATGGGTCAGCGCGCGAAGACCGACCAGCTTGACGCTGTCATGCTCGCTCAGCTGGGCAGCACGCTGCGCCCGGCGCCCACGCCGCCGCCATGCCCACAGCGCGCCCACCTTGCCCAGTTGCAACGCCGCAGAGATCAGCTTGTCCGCCTACGGGCAGCTGAGCAGACCCGTCTGCATGACAGCACCGAGCGCGTCATCACAGCGTCCCTGAAGCAGGTCATGGCCGGTCTGGACCGCGCTATCGTGGCGATCGATCAGGCCATCGCCGCTGCGCTTGAAGCCAGTGATCACATCGCTCAAAGCGCTCGTATGCTGACCAGTGCACCCGGCGTGGGGCCCGTGACCGCAACAGTCTTGCTGGCAGCCTTGCCTGAACTGGGCCAGGTAAATCCAAAACAGATCGCCGCCCTGGCAGGTCTGGCCCCCTTCAATCATGACAGCGGCACCTTGCGTGGGCGCCGATGCATCAGCGGCGGAAGAGCGCGCGTGCGCCGCGCCTTGTACATGGCCGCCCTCGGCGCTATCAAAGCCAGCGCAAGATTCCGCGCTGTGTATACCCGCATCGCTGAAAAAGCACCTGCAAAGAAAATCGCAATCATTGCCGTCGCACGAAAGCTCCTCGTCACACTCAACGCAATGATGCGGGACCAAAAAGCTTATGCATGAAAACACAGTTGCTGAATCAAGTTCAGGACTGCGGCTATAGTCGAACTGCAAAGCTGAATCCCCTCCTAAATCCTCCCCCACTCTTCTATAAAAATGGACGAGGGAGGACTTTAACTTACCCCAACCGAGCAAGCGCCGCTTCCAGCTTCTCTGCTTCAGCTTCATGGGCAGCAAGCTTCGCGCGGTTTTCCTCCACGACCGCTGGCGGCGCCTTTGCCAGGAATTTCTCATTGCCTAAACGCCCAGCGATAGACTTGGCGTCTTTTTGCGCCCGTTCAATCGCCTTGTTCAGGCGTGCTTTCTCAGCGCCAATGTCGATGACACCTTCCAGCGGCAGGGCGAAACTACCCCAATTTGACATCACTTGAAGGCTGGGTATGCTTTCCGGTATTTCCTCGACAATCTCGACTGAAGAAAGACGCCCTACGCGCTGTATCAGCTGAACAGACTGTTGGAAGTCAGATGTCCATTTTGCATCTAACTTTGCCATCAAGTCCATTTTCGCGGAGGGTGGAATACCAACCTCGTTTTTCGCAGACCTAATTTTTGTAATAAACTCGATGAGTTCAATAAATCGCCGAGCGCTATTTCGTACATCTTCTCCCAACCCATTATATCGTAATTCAGGCCATTGAGCTTGAATCAAATTGTAAGATTGCCGATCCGCGGTAGCATGCCATAGTTCCTCAGTTATGAACGGCATGAACGGGTGCAAGAGAACTAAAATTTGATCCAGCACCCAGCTTGCAACGACACGGGTTTCTTCGCGGGCGGCTTGCAAGTTTTCTTTCAAACCGCCAGATTCAACACTTTCGGAAGAAAGAACAGGCTTTATTAATTCTAAGTACCAATCGCAAAACCGACTCCACGTGAATTGGTAGATCTCATTTGCCGCATCTGAAAATCTAAACTTTTCAAGGCTTACGGACACTGCTTCAGCAGCCATAGCGACATCTGCAATAATCCACTGGTTCACAGGTAACTTTGCCTCTG
Source organism: uncultured Sphingomonadales bacterium (assembly GCA_937884085.1). Taxonomy (GTDB): domain Bacteria; phylum Pseudomonadota; class Alphaproteobacteria; order Sphingomonadales; family CAKZYD01; genus CAKZYD01. Next base: position 3,481 of record CAKZYD010000229.1, read on the forward strand.
GCGGCTCTTTACCTTTAGAGCCTCCAACGCCATTCATCTGGCAAAAGCGGGCGGCATTCCACAGCTTGGTGCCGAAGTTGCGATAGCCCTCAACGCGCTTTTCGCTCAGCTTGATATCGCGGCCTTGAGTCTCCATCGCCGCCAAAGTGAAGCGCAGCGCATCGGCGCCATACTTGTTAATCAGCTCAAGCGGGTCGACCACATTGCCTTTGGACTTAGACATTTTCTGGCCTTGCTCGTCGCGGACCAGCGCGTGGATGTAGACGGTGTCAAAGGGCACATCCTCCATGAAGTGCAGGCCCTGCATCATCATCCGCGCGACCCAGAAGAAGATGATGTCAAAGCCAGTCACGAGGACACTGCCCGGATAGTATTTTTCCAGGCCGAGCGCTGCGCCTTCTTCGGGCCAGCCCATGGTCCCAAAGGGCCAGAGCGCGGAGGAGAACCAGGTATCGAGGACGTCGGGATCGCGGGTTAAAACGATTTTATTGGGGGTATCTAAGAATGAAATTCTTTGGGCTTCAGTGATATCATCTGAAAAGAAAATCTCCACCGGCCCATAATCCGCTGCGTCGAACGCTTGAGAATAAGACTTAATTGCAGCCGATCTGGCGGCGTCTTTGGTCTCGTGGACGAAAATTTCGGGGGTGTCGAAAGATAAGTCACCGAATTGCGTCACCTTAGGCCCATACCAAGCGGGTATCTGATGCCCCCACCAGAGCTGGCGGGAGACGCACCAGGGCTGGATGTTTTCCATCCAGTTGAAATACGTCTTCTCCCAGGTGGCAGGCACAAATTTGGTTTTGCCGGTTTTGACGGCCTCAATGGCAGGCTTCGCCAAGGTTTCGGCATCCACATACCATTGGTCGGTCAGCCACGGTTCGATGACGACGCCGGAGCGGTCGCCATAGGGCATCATGACGGTTTTGGGTTCGATCTTTTCTAGGCATCCTTCTGCGTCAATCATCTCGACGACGCGCTTGCGGGCTTCGTATCGATCTATCCCGACCAACGCTTCGGGCACGAGGCCGTCAGACGATTGGCAGATATTGGCATCGGCATCGAAGATATTGATTTGCGGCAAGTCATTGCGCTTGCCGACTTCAAAATCGTTGAAGTCGTGCGCGGGCGTGATTTTCACCGCGCCAGAGCCTTGCTCAGGATCTGCGTGTTCATCGGCAACGATGGGGATCAAACGGCCCGTGATCGGCAATTTCACGTGTTTGCCAACCATTGCGCGGTAGCGGTCATCTTCTGGGTGCACGGCAACGGCTGTGTCGCCTAGCATGGTTTCTGGCCGGGTGGTGGCAACGACGATGTGCCCGGACCCATCTTCCAGCGGATAGCGGAAATGCCAGAAATTGCCCTGGATTTCCTTTTGCTCGACCTCGAGGTCGGAAATGGCCGTTTTGAATTTCGGGTCCCAGTTAACGAGACGCTTGTCCCGATAGAGCAGGCCTTGATTATAGAGCTCAACAAAGACCTTGATGACGGCTTTGGAAAAGCCTTCGTCCATGGTGAAGCGCTCACGGCTCCAATCGCAGCTGGCGCCTAGGCGGCGTAATTGCCGGGTAATGGCGCCGCCAGACTGTGCTTTCCACTCCCAGACATGCTCTAGGAACGCATCACGGCCCATATCGCGGCGGTCTTGACCTTGGCTGGCCAGATTACGCTCGACGACCATTTGTGTCGCAATGCCAGCATGGTCCGTCCCCGGCTGCCAGAGCACATCCTTTCCGAGCAAACGGTTATAGCGAATGAGGATGTCCTGCAGCGTGTTATCCAGCGCATGGCCCATGTGGAGGGAGCCAGTGACATTAGGTGGCGGGATAACGATGACAAAGGGCTCAGCGTCCGGGCGCTGACCGGCTTTAAACGCACCGCCCTCTTCCCAATGGGCATACCACTTCTGCTCTATCGCAGCGGGATCATAGGTCTTCTCTAACATGCTAAACCGTTCACATAATCGAGCTGCGCGGGTTCTGACGCATTGGCTGCAGAATGAAAAGCCCTTGCCTGAAAAATACCTCTCGCCAGACTGGTTAAGGTTTCTTTGCTCTCAATCTAGCCCAGCCAACCCACGCAGCATTAATCCGGTCTCACCGCGCACCTGCGCCTTTACAGTGGCAAAACCGGGATGTGCAGCAAGCTCTTGCGCGCGCTGCACGGCTGCATCTAGCAGCTCTTCAGGGGCGAGCGCGGCATCAAACAAGCCCAAATCTACCGTTTCCTTTGCCGTCATAAGCGCGCCGCCGAGCGTTAGACGCCGCACATGCGGCTGGGGAATTTCTTTCAGCACAATGTTGATAGGGACCGGTGGATATTTAATGCCAACAGCAATCTGGTTTAAGCCAAGTTTGCCCGGCGCTAAGGCCAGAAACTTCCAGTCACAGGCCAGGGCAATGATAAATCCAGCGCCAATGGCATG
>CAKZYD010000230.1 GCA_937884085.1 uncultured Sphingomonadales bacterium
CCGGCAGTACGACGCTCACGGCCAACAGCTCAGGGATCCCCCCCAAGGCTGGTGCTGGATCCTGGGATTTTGAACATATTCACCACATCCCAGCCCCCTACAAATACCTGCACGGGCCGGATATGAGCGAGGAGGCGTTTGCCGCAACAGCCGCACAGTGGCTTGAAGATAAAATTCTTCAGCTAGGGCCTGACACGGTCGCTGTCTTCATCGCCGAGCCGTTTCAAGGTGCTGGCGGCGCAATCATTCCGCCGGAGGGCTATTGGCCCCGCGTTCAAGCCATTTGCAAGAAATATGATGTGCTGCTGGCCATTGATGAAGTGGTATGCGGCTTTGGCCGCTCCGGCCATTGGTTTGGTTCGCAGTCCTTTGACATCGAGGGCATGGATATCCTGCAAATGGCCAAGGGCCTCACCTCGGCCTATGCCCCGCTATCGGCCACCATGGTGAGCGACCGCTTGGCAAACACCCTCATTGAGAAGGGCGGCGAATGGTGGCACGGCTTTACCTATTCCGGCCATCCCATGTGCTGCGCCGTGGCCTTGGAGAACATCCGTATTCTCAAGAAGGAAGGGATTGTTGAGCAGGTACGCAAACAAACAGGCCCTTATTTCAAAGACCATATGATGGCGCTCGCCGATCACCCGCTTGTTGGGGATGTCCGCGCGCGCGGCCTATTTGGCGGCATCCAGCTGGTCAAGGACAAAGCATCGCGCACCTTGTTTGGCGATGAAGAACCTATTGGCGAACAGGTCAGCGCCGCCGCCCTAGAGCGCGGCCTCGCCCTGCGCGATATTGGCAATACCAATGCGCTCATGCCGCCGCTTATCATCAGCAAAGACGAGCTCGATTTCACCTTCAGCGTCACCCGGCTGGCCTTGGATGAAACCGCCCGCACCCTCGGGCTACTATGATGTGCGCCGCAGCCTCAAATGCCCTTAAAACCGGGTTCGTCTGGCATGAGCTTTATATGTGGCACGATACCGGCACTTATGCCGGCGTCCTGCCCTCCGGCCATGGCATTTTGGAACCGGAAGAAAACACCGAAAATGCCGCCACCAAAAGGCGCATTAAAAACCTGATGGACGTGTCCGGCATTACCGAACAGCTCCATCTCATCAAGCCGCGCGCGGCCAGCGAGGTAGAGCTGCGCCTGGTTCATAGCGCCGACTACATCGCTGCCATCCAAGACATGAGCGCCAATGGCGGCGGTGACGCCCGCATGGATACGCCTTGGGGACACACACCGTTTGGCCCTGGTGGGTTTGAGATCGCCGCGCTGGCGGCAGGCGGCGTGCTTGAAGCCGTTGATGCGGTGATTGATCGGACAGTCGCCAACGCTTATGCACTCGTGCGGCCAATCGGCCATCACGCTGAGCCTGACCGCGGCCTTGGCTTTTGCATGTTTAACAACGGCGCTATCGCAGCCCGCCATGCCTTGCAGCACAAAGGCCTAGAGCGCATTGCCATGGTCGATTGGGATGTTCACCATGGCAATGGCGCGCAAAAGATCTTTTGGGAAGAGGCAAATGTGCTCACCATCTCCATCCACCAAGACAGGGTGTTTCCGCCCGATGGCCGCGGGGGTGTGGATGAGGCAGGCGGCGGCCAGGGAGAAGGCTACAACCTGAATATCCCGCTCCCGCCTGGCAGCGGCGAAGGCGCGTATATCGCTGCGTTCGAGCGGCTTGTCGTGCCTGCGCTGCTGCAGTTTCGCCCCGACCTCATCATCGTACCCTCGGGCTTTGACGGCGGCGCTTTTGACACGCTAGGGCGCATGATGCTGCACTCAGGCGCCTTTCGGCAGATGACGCGTATGATGATGGATGTGGCCGATGAGACATGCGGCGGGCGCCTACTGCTGTGCCATGAAGGCGGCTATCACAAGGCTTCAACGCCCTTCTTCGGTCTGGCTGTGATTGAGGAATTGTCAGGCATCAAGACAGATATCGAAGACCCCTGGATGCCGATCTTCGCAGGGATTGGCCAACAGGAGCTCCAACCCCATCAAGACGCCCTCATCGCATCGTTAGAGCCAAGGCTTCAATCAATCGGGTGATCTCTGTTAGAGGAGAGCCATGCCATCTCCTCTTTCCAGTCTGACACCCCTGATATCATCAGCGGCCGCTTTGCTCGACACCACGCTATCAAATGTAGAAACCTTGCATGGCGGCGACCTCAGCGCAGTGCTGGCGGCAACAACCGAGGATGGCAGGCGGGTTGTTTTAAAAGCTGGCCCAGCGCCAATCGTTGAGGCAAGCATGCTCCAGGCCTTGGCTGATGCAGGCGCACCGGTGCCCAAGGTGATTGGTGCCAATGCCGCAACGCTTGTGATGGACTATTTGCCAGACGATAGCACCGAGGCCGGTGATTTGGGTGCCGTGCTGGCAAGGCTTCATCAAATGACCGGCCCGCGCTATGGCTGGCCAAATGACTATGCGTTTGGAAGTCTGAAAATTCAAAATACCTGGCGCGACACTTGGCCTGAGTTCTGGGAGACAAATCGGCTGCGGCCCGCTATGGCGTGGCTCCCTGAGCCGCTTGCGGACAAAATAGAGGACGTCTGTTCCCGCCTTCAAACCCTGTTGCCGAACACACCAGTGCCCGCACTCCTGCATGGCGATTTATGGCGCGGCAATATTCTATCCCACAGCGGCCAGGTGGGCGCACTTATCGACCCTGCCGCATTCTACGGGCATCATGAAGCTGATCTGGCCATGCTCACCCTCTTTGGCGGACTACCCGCGCGGTTTTGGGATGACTATGGCGCCCCGCCGCCGGCAGAGCGCTTGGCGGTTTATCAGCTCTGGCCAGCCTGCGTGCATGTGCGTTTGTTTGGAGCGGGCTATCTGCCCATGGTAGAGCGCTGCCTCAAGACGATTGGCCTATGACCGCGCTTCCCCTCCACATCCTCGTCGATGGCGACGCCTGTCCGGTCAAAGCGGAAATCTATAAGGTCGCAGAGCGTCATAAGGTGCCCGTCCTGGTCATCGCCAATAGCTTCGTGCGCGTGCCGGACAACCCTTTGTTTCGCTCCATCACCGTCGACACAGGCTTTGATGCCGCTGACGATGAAATTGCTGGCGTAGCAGGGCAGACCAGCATTGTTGTCACCAGTGATATCCTGCTCGCAGACCGCTGCTTAAAGGCCGGCGCGCGAGTGCTGCGGCCGAATGGAAAAGAGTTTACCGACGCTTCTATCGGCGGCGCCATTGCAACCCGCGCCATCATGGCCGATTTGCGCGCTGAAGTGGGCCAGCAGCATATTGGTGGGCCACCGCCCTTCACCAGCAAAGACCGGGCGCTTTTCCTGCAAAGTCTCGACCGGCTCATAGTCCAGATGGCGGCTTGACCTGCGCGCCCTTGCTCAGCCAAGCTTACGAAAAACATGAGGACGCACCCAAATGGCGACAGCTGCACCAGCCAACACCGGCATGCTTGGATGGATTGAACGCACAGGCAATCGGCTGCCCGACCCTGTATTCATTTTCTTTTATCTCATCTTCATCCTAATTGGCATTTCCCTTCTGGCGGCATGGACAGGCTTTGCCGCGCCCCACCCCACCAAAGTAGACGGCGATGGCAATGCCATCATCATCGCGGCTGAGAGCCTGGTATCGGCGGCGAATATCCAGCGCCTTTGGGTCGAAATCCCCACCACATTCACACACTTTCATCCGCTGGGCTATGTGCTGGTGGTGATGTTGGGGGCCGGCGTCGCCGAGCGGTCCGGCCTGTTTGCAACAGCCATGCGCGCTGGGGTGAGAAATGCCCCGAACGCGCTGCTAACCCCCATGGTTGCGCTGGTCGCCATGCTTGGCAATTTGGCGGCAGACGCAGCCTATGTGGTGCTCATCCCACTGGCGGGGGTTCTTTACGCTGCCGCCGGACGCCATCCGGTGGCGGGCATTGCAGCATCTTTCGCTGGCGTGTCAGGTGGCTTTTCCGCCAATTTTTTGCCAGGCCAGCTTGATGCATTGCTCTTTGGCATTACGGAAGCAGCCGCCGAAGGCGTTTTCCCAACCTATGACGCCAATATTGCTGGCAATTGGTATTTTATTGCCGTGATGACGGTGATTTTTCTGCCAGTCATTTGGTGGGTCACCGACACCATTATTGAGCCAAGGCTGGGCCGCTATGTGCCAGATGGCGTGTCCGGCAATGTTGCCGCGGAGAGCGATGTGCCGCTCACGCCAGCGGAGAGAAAAGGACTGCGCTGGGCTGGCCTTGCGGCGCTGGCCGTTATTCTTGCCTGGGTTGGCTTCACACTTGGGCCAGGCACGCCGCTAATTGATGAAGGCGCAAGGCCTGAGGCCCGGCTGTCGCCATTCTATAAATCTTTGGTCGGCGCCTTCTTCGTCTTGTTCCTGGCTTGCGCCTGGGCTTATGGCGCCGCGGCCGGCAGCATCAAGACCCACCGCGATATCGTTAAGATGATGACAGGCGCCATGGAGGACTTGGCCTATTATCTCGTCCTATCCTTCGCAGCGGCGCACTTCGTCGCCATGTTCAATTGGTCAAACCTCGGGCTTATCTTCGCGGTTAAAGGCGCTGCGGCGATTGAAAGCTCGAACCTGCCAATGCCTGTGCTGCTTGGCCTGCTCGTCCTGTTTACTGGGCTCGCCAATTTGTTTGTGGGCTCGGCCTCCGCCAAATGGGCGCTGCTGGCCCCTGTGATGGTGCCGATGATGATGCTGCTTGGCGTCAGTCCAGAGATGACCACCGCCGCCTACCGCGTCGGCGACTCAGCCACCAATATCATCACGCCAATCATGGTCTATTTCCCATTGATCCTAACGTTCTGCCAGCGCTGGACCCCCAATTTTGGCCTTGGCAGTCTGACAGCGACCATGCTGCCCTATTCGCTTTATTTACTCGCCTCAGGGCTTCTTATGACCGTGCTCTGGGTGTGGCTAGGATTGCCGCTTGGGCCAGGCTCCGTGGTTGGTTTTGATGCAGCCTCTCTAGGCTAGGCCAGCTTCGAGGCGGCGCAACACGACATCCATATGCGCCAGATACATGGCAGCTTGGGTTTCACTTGGCTTGGTCCAATCCGTGCCGTCGGGCAACGCATCCTCTAGGCCGTGACATAGATTAGCAAAATCCGTCAGGCCATAGACCTGCGCATTGCCCTTCAAGGAATGGGCTTCGCGGCGAAATTCCGCCAAGCTGGCAGGCGTGGCTGCGGCAAGCATATCTTCCAGCTGGACCAAACCGCGGGCCGCGCGCTGTGCGAACTCAAGGCTTAACTCTTGGCCATCAAAAGCCGTGGGCATTTCCGTCATGAGCGTTCCCCGCATCACTTCTTATCGTAAAGGTACGGCAAGACACGTTAACGCGGCCTTTCTCCGGCAACTGTCCGCGCTGGTTTAGCTTGACAACGCAGGCCAAATCCTTCACTCCCCGCGCGACTTGCGCTGGCGTCGATACAGGGGCCGATAGCGCATTGACCCCCGAAGGTTTTGTTTTTGGAGAGGCACGATGGCCAAACCAGCCACCATTAAAATTCGGCTCGTGAGCACGGCCGACACTGGCTATTTTTACGTGACGAAAAAGAACCCGCGCACCATGACGGAGAAAATGGTGGTGCGTAAATACGACCCGGTCGTTCGCAAACACGTAGAATTTAAAGAAGCGAAAATTAAGTAGCGCGTTTCTGTCTAGCTGGCCGCTGCTTGCGGAACAGCATTTGCAACCTCGCCGGCCAAGCACACCCGGTCGCGGCCAGCATGCTTTGCTTGATACAGGGCTTCATCAGCACGTTCAAACAGAGCCTTAGGGTCAAGGTCTCCATCATCGATACCGGCGACGCCAACGCTCACCGTTATATCAAGTTCACCAACATCCGCTGAAATGCGGAACGGCGCACTTGAAATAACATTGCGCAAGCGCTCGCCCACCTTGCCAGCGATTTCTTGGGGCGTATCGGGCATAATGATGACAAACTCCTCACCGCCATAGCGCGCGGCGAGATCAATGCCGCGCACCGATTGTGAGATGCGCTTAGCAAATTGGGTTAAAACTTCATCGCCGGCCGTATGGCCATAGTTGTCATTGACCAGTTTGAACTTATCCAAATCCAAAATAGCCACGGAAAGCGGCCGGCTTTCCTTGCGGGCATTGTCCCACATGGTTTTCATTTGGCTGTTCATATAGTGGCGATTGTGCAAGCCAGTAACGGAATCTGTTGTGGCAAGCTTAATCGACATATGCAGATTTTCGCGCAGCGCATCGGCAAAGCGTTTGCGGCGAATTTGCGTTCTGACCCGCGCCACAAGCTCCAACGCATCGATGGGCCGTAGCAAATAGTCATTCACGCCAATGTCCATGGCTTTGTTCAGCCGATCGCGGTTGTTGGCTTCAGACACACACACAATTGGCAACAAGCGGGTTTCGCGTGTTGAGCGCAGGCGAGAGGCGATGCGCAGGCCATCTACCTCGCCGACTTCTGTGGGCAAGATAACGCAGTCATAGGCAATGCGCGGTGCAATCTGGACAATCTCTGCCGGCGTGCGCGCCACATCAACCCCGCCAAAGGGCTCCAAACAGGAGCGCACCACGTTCACATCATCGCCCGTTAAATCGAGCATGAGGATACGGGCATCTTTAATCGGCTGGTTGAGAATGGAGCATTCGTCATCAGCTAAAGTCGCGTAAGCTTCACGACTGCGCAGTTCATCCACCGTAAACTTCAGCCGCACCAACGAGCGAACCCGGGCATAGAGCGAAACATCATCAACCGGTTTGGTTAGGAATTCATCGGCGCCCGCCTCAAGACCAGCGACGCGGTCTTGCGGCTGGTCGAGGCCGGTCACCAACACGACCGGCAAAAAGGCTGTTTCTGGATTGGCTTTGATCCGGCGGCAGACTTCAAGCCCGTCCATTTCTGGCATCATCACATCAAGCAGAACCAAATCAGGACGCTCACGCTCAATGACCTGCAGCGCGTCAGGCCCAGATTGCGCTGTGAGCACTTCGAAATATTCGCGGTCCAACTTGGCTTCAAGCAGCTTCAAGTTCGGCATCACGTCGTCGACAATGAGTATCCGCGCAGTCAAAGGTTGCTCCCTGTTATGCCTGCAAACTGACGAACCGTTTGGATAAAGCCCTTCACGCTAATCGGCTTTGAGATGTAGCCCTCACAGCCCGCTTTGCGCACCTTTTCCTCGTCGCCCTTCATAGCAAAGGCGGTTATAGCCACTATTGGTATCTGGGACGTTAACGGGTCAGCTTTGATACGCTCGGTAATTTCGAGGCCTGAGACTTGCGGCAGCTGGATATCCATCAAGATAAGATCAGGCTGCTTTTCCCGTGCGATATCAATGGCTAATAGGCCATCGCGGGTTTGCAGCGCTTCGTAATTATGCGCTTCAAGCAAATCGCAAAATAGCTTCATGTTGAGGTCGTTATCCTCAACCACCAAAATCTTGACCGCGCGCTCTTCGCCTTGCGTCGCTATGGTCTGATCCCCCGCATGTATAGCCCATTGCGTCTTGCCGACACTCTTGCCATAGCAGGTAACAACCTCATCTGCCTAGGGGCCGAGCGCCGCGTGCCAAAAAGCGATTTCGACCGTGACCAATTTGTTCTCACAGCCTTTGCGTATTTAGCGGAGGATGAACGGCGGCTCATGGGGCTTCTCGACCTGTGTGGTCTAACGCCGCAAGCGGCCAAAACAGCGCTGCAAACAGGCGATGATGGTTTGCGGGCACATGTCGCTGACTATCTCTTAAGCGATGAACGCTGGGCGCAGGGCTATGCACAGCACTATGGGCTATCGCCGGAAGACCTCCACGCTTTGGCGCTTGCCGCCGGGCACCAACCGTTGATGAGCTAAACCTTATGGAAGACCATACCCAGGCGCAAATCGGCAGCTTTCTAGCGCAAGCAGATCGCTCAAAACCGCTCCTCATTTGTGATGCCGACGAAGTTTTGCTGCAGTTCTTCGCTACGCTTGAACGCTTTCTGGACGCCGAGGGCTTTCATGTCCGGCTCGAAAGCTTCGCCTTGCATGGCAACGTGTGGCACAATGGCCGTGAGGAACAGGCCAGTGACGAGACGGTGTCCGGCCTGCTGCAGAGTTTCTTCAAACGCGATATCCATACGGCCCCGGCGGTCACCGGCGCACCCGAAGCACTTGAAATATTGTCAGCCAATCTGAGCATCTGCGTGCTCACTAACTTGCCGGGCGAACAAACCGAAGCGCGCGCGGCGTGCCTGGCTGAGGCGGGCATGGCGTATCCGGTAATCTGCAACAGCGGCCTGAAAGGCAAAGCGGTGCGGATGCTGCAAGACAATTGGCAGCATCCCGTCGCCTTCATTGACGACTTGCCTCACAATCATGATTCCGTCGCGCAAATGGCCACGGATGTGCACCGCATCCATTATATCTCTAGCCCGAAACTTTCCCCCATTATCGAAAAACCAGACAGCGCGCACATCCGCTTTGACCATTGGCGCGATATCCATGCGCATTTGGAAAGCTGGGCCGCGCAATAATTGGAAACAAAGCACGAACTGGGCTAAAGTCCGGGGATGTCTACCCCAGCCCTATGCCGCGCCTGCTTCACCAGTTTTAGCGCACCTGCCACAGGGGCGCCCTGCCCAGCCTGCGCCTCACGCGACACTATAGTGCACGCCGAATTGCGGGATTTGACCTTGGCGCATATGGATTGCGATGCCTTCTATGCCGCCGTTGAGAAACGCGACAATCCTGCCTTGCGCGACGTGCCTTTGATTGTCGGCGGCGGCCAGCGCGGTGTGGTGACCACGGCCTGTTATATCGCCAGGCTATCAGGCGTGCATTCCGCGATGCCGATGTTCAAGGCGCGGCGGCTTTGCCCCCAGGCTGTGGTCGTGAAACCCCGGATGCGGCGCTACAAAAAGGTCAGCCTCGCCATTCGGGAGCTCATGCTGTCTGTCACACCGCAAATCGAGCCAATCTCCGTAGACGAGGCGTTTTTAGACTTAGCTGGAACAGAGCGGCTGCACGGTGAGCCCCCGGCTGCCGTGCTGGCCAAGCTGGCGGCGCGGGTCGAAAGAGAGATTGGCGTCACCGTCTCTATC
>CAKZYD010000231.1 GCA_937884085.1 uncultured Sphingomonadales bacterium
CAACCGAGTAGAAATTCAGCCGCACCGGAATACCAAAGCGGTCCCGCAGGGGGGGCGTGAGCAACCCAGAGCGGGTCGTTGCCCCAATCAACGTAAAAGGGGGCAAATCGATGCGCACGGACCGCGCTGCTGGACCCTCACCGATGATGAGGTCGAGCTGGAAATCTTCCATCGCTGGATAGAGTATTTCCTCCACGGCGGGATTGAGCCGGTGGATTTCATCAATGAAGAGCACATCACGCTCTTCCAAATTGGTGAGCAAAGCCGCCAAATCGCCAGACTTGGCAATCACAGGCCCAGACGTCGCTTTGAAATTGACGCCCAGCTCACGCGCCACAATCTGCGCCAAGGTGGTTTTGCCAAGGCCGGGCGGGCCGTGGAACAGGACATGGTCCATGGCATCGCCGCGCGACCGGGCTGCTTCGATGAAGATACGCAGATTCTCACGCGCCTGCGCTTGGCCGGTAAAGTCTTTCAGGTAAAGCGGACGCAGAGAGGTTTCGCCACTATCGGCTTCGCTCACATCTCCATCCAGCATTCGGCTCATGACTAATCCCTTTAGCGCGCCAAGGATTTGAGCGCTTGGGTAATCAAGCTGTCAAGGCTCGCGGACGCCCCCATCTTCTCTTGCGCCGCGCGCACCGCCTTAAAGGCTTCGGAACGGTCATAGCCCAAATTCGTCAGCGCGGAGACGGCATCACCAGCCGCGCCCGTCTGCGCATTGGACGGCGTGGACTGATGTGGTTTTTGCTGCGGCAGAGCGGCGCTGCCTGCTTTCTCGGACAACTCATTGGCAATGCGGCTGGCTAGCTTTGGGCCGACCCCATTGGCGCGGGCTAAGGCCTTTGCATCTTTAGCTGACAAAGCCAGCAGCAAGTCTTCCGGTGAAAAAATACTCAAGATGGCCAGACCCACCTTGGCGCCAACGCCTTGCACGGACGTCAGCATCTGAAAGCAACGCAGCTCCGACGGCGATTGAAAGCCAAACAAGTGGATGTGGTCTTCGCGCACCTGGGTTTCGATTTCTAAGGACAGTGTTTCGCCCACAGGCGGCAGCGCGTTCAGCACCTTCCCAGAGACAAAGACATGATAGCCTACCCCGCCCACATCGAGCACGATGCTATCGTCTCGAACTGCGCGCACAGCGCCCCGAAGCCAGGCAAACACTAGCGACCAGCCGCTGCAGCAAGGCGCTGCGCGCCCGGGCCGCGCTGATGGGCATGGCAAATGGCGACAGCAAGCGCATCAATAGCATCGGCGCCTTTGATCGCCACGCCTGGCAGGAGTGTCGCAATCATAGCGGCCACCTGCTGCTTGCCTGCATGACCAACGCCCACGACGGCTTTCTTGATGTGATTGGGTGCATATTCCATCACCACCAAACCCCGCAGCGCAGGCGCCAGCAGACAGATGCCCCGCGCTTGACCCAGCTTCAAGGTGCTGACGGGGTTCTTGTTCACGAAGGTCTCTTCAACAGCCGCCGCATGGGGCGTGAACTCATCGAGGATTTCCATAAGCCCGTCATGCAACATCAAGAGCCGCGCAGAGAGGCTGCGCTCTGCATCAGAGCGCACGGTGCCATGCGCCACGTGTTTAAGACGCAGGCCATCGCTTTCCACAATCCCCCACCCGGTGGCTTGCAAGCCAGGGTCGAGGCCTATGATGCGGGTGAAGGCCAAAGGCTTAGGCGCTGAGCTGCGCCATTACGTCATCCGGCACATCGTAATTACCATAGACGGTCTGTACATCATCATTGTCATCCAGCGCATCAAGCAACTTCATCAGGGTGCTCGCCTGGTCGCTATTCACACTGATGAGGTCACCGGCTTTCCAAATCAGTTTAGAGCCTTCGGGCTCCCCAAGCGCATCCGTCAATGCCTTCGTGACATCATTCAGGTCGGTCATCTCGGTATAAATATAGTGCTTTTCATCGTCGGATTCGACGTTTTCCGCGCCCGCTTCTAATGCTGCTTCAAACACCGTATCAGCATCACCAGCCTCTACATCAAAGATAACTTCTCCAACCCGCTCGAAGAGATAATTGACCGAGCCAGACTCGCCCATATTGCCGCCATTCTTAGAGAAGATAGCGCGTACATCCGAAGCCGTGCGATTGCGATTGTCGGTCAAGGCTTCAACGATGAGCGAAATGCCGCCCGGGCCGAAGCCTTCATAGCGGACCTCTTCGTAACTCTCCTCATCGCCACCCTGGGATTTTGCAATGGCCCGCTCGATATTGTCTTTCGGCATGGATTGCGCTCTGGCTGCTGCAATAGCAGAGCGCAGCCGTGGGTTCGCATCGGGGTCCGGCCCACCCATTTTCGCAGCGACGGTGACCTCGCGCGCCAGCTTTGAGAACATTTTGGAGCGCTTGGCATCTTGCGCACCTTTGCGGTGCATGATGTTTTTAAATTTGGAATGACCTGCCATGGGACCTCAGCAGCAAGTGAAACTCTGCGGGTGTCTTATCGCGCGAAGGTCCGACTTGCCAAGCCTCAAGACGTCACCAAGCTTGGGATGACCTCTTTCAAACGACCGCCAATACGCACCGGCTCGATAGAAAGGGCCAGACCAGTCTTTTCATCACTTTC
>CAKZYD010000232.1 GCA_937884085.1 uncultured Sphingomonadales bacterium
GGGGTTCTTTGATGGTCCATTTGAGGGGTCCATTTTGGGGGTCCACGTTTTGCTAATACCCTTTATTAGTTGTCAATAAAGCTCAAATCTAATGTGAATCACAGAATACAAGCTAAAAACACTGTTTGGAAAAACGGACGAAAAAAGTCGGTTTCTGACAAGCACCAATTTTCACCCTTTGGGAGCCATCCCAGAAAGAGATTTCAAGATCAAAGTTCAGCCGATCAAAGACGTGAAAGCGATCAAGCGCATCCAAAAACTTTTGGATGACGATCTGCGTGACCTTTGCTTTTTCACTCTCGGAATCAACACCGCCTATCGTGCCAATGAACTGCTATCGCTCAAGGTTGGCGATGTAGATTATTTGCGTGCCGGCGATGTTCTCGGGGTCAAACAAACCAAAACCAAGAAGCATCGATCTGCAACGCTCAACGATGCGGCTGCGGCGGTCATTGAGGGTTGGCTTACCATACATCCAAATCCTGTAGCGCACGCGCCCTTGTTCACTTCAGGACGTGGCAGCAATCCCGTGACTGTTTCGTGGATGCGTCGCAACGTCAAAGAATGGTGCAGCAATGTTGGATTGCGCGGGAATTTTGGAACACACACGCTGCGCAAGACTTGGGGCTTTCAGCAACTCAGGCTTAATAAGGAAACCCCGCCGCATATGGTCATGCCGCTCCTGATGGAAGCCTATGGGCATACCAGCCAGCAGCAGACCCTTGAATATCTCTGCATCCAATCCGACGAAGTCGCTATTTTATATCAGCAGGTGCAACTTTGATATTAATACACTCCGGCCCCTGTACGCAGAGCGCCACGCTTCGGACGCACCATCGCAAACATGCAGCACTTTCGATCATACAGTAGGGATCGCCCGGAACGCCCACCATGTCAGTCATTTTAGCGATCCGATCAGATAGACCCTGGCCGCGTGCGAGCGTTAAAGGATTGGGTACTGCGATACTAAAACGTGACGATTGGTCAGGCATCGCAAGCCACATCCCGGCCCCTCAAGACGATGTTATAAAATGCATCCAGGCCGATGAAGTCTATGTCATTGAGACTGATGAGAAGGAGTCCGGCACAAAGGTTATTGATCTTGTGAGCAAGCCTGGCTCCGTTCAAATAAGAACAGATAATCAGCTCGTTATACAAAGGGTGATTGAAGCCATACGGCAAAGGAACCCGGGGGCCGAATATCCAGAATACACGCCTAACAAAGACGATATTACAGATGCCGACTATGAAGCGGTTATTGAAGATGCTCTACCAAAAACCCAAAAAGAGAAATCAAATAAATATACCTTTGACACCTCTAACTTTAATTCGAATAGTCTTTATGAAGTAAAGCTAAAAGATTTAGATAATATTACAGATATTGATTTCAGATCACCAGATAAAAATAAAGAAAAAGATACCGATAAAAGCCAAAAACATGCTAATATAGGACAAGTAACGCCTCAGGATTTAGAGGCGATCCGTCGCTTAAAAGAACGCCAAGGGCGCACTAAGGGACGAGAAGATAAACCCCAACGGCACGGCGGCCAAACGCCAGATGAATTGCAAGAAAGTGCGTTAGAACAGCAAGAGAATATTACACCTGTATTCCAGGGAGCGCTTACCAGAGAATTAGGCGCTAAAGTGCTGTGGCAGGTTTTTGAAGATTCAGACCTCTCTCAGCGTAAATTTGCTGAAAAGCTAGGCATTGCACCCAAAGACTTACGCGAAGGCCTTAACGGTGACCGCAGTATTGAGTGGGCACTAAAGCAGGCTGAAAAAGTCGGTTACCGGGTATCTGTAACCGCGAATATAGAACCTCCTGAACAGTAGAAATAAAAAATAATTTGACATGGGGGGATTTTTCCTCCCACATTAAGCCATCATCATAAGAGCAGAATGCGGCTTGTGGTGTAGCGCTAGACCAACAGCCGCCTCATACGGAGGCGGGCAATGGCATATTACTTGGGATGGGATACCGTCCCTCAGGTCGCAGAACATGCGATCACAGCTATAAAGATAGTGGTTCCTGTTTGGAGCGGCAACTTTCTTTTAAGAACCGTATCGATGCGGGCTTTGCAGCATTACGGACTGCTCAACCCTCATATCGATGCGTATTGGCCGAGATTTATACCCTGGCGGCCGCTTAAGAAATTCCATCAAGCTTTTACCGAATGGCGCGAAGAGCATTTCTCTTTCGGTGAAAAATCCACCGGCGGGTTCCTGGCTGTCTCGTCAACGCTCGCAGAGCGCTATAGTCCCGGCGATATCGTGCTTGGCCGAGCGCGCCTTTGGGGTGGCATCCCTTCAATGCAGTATGTCGGCTATAAGCCCGAGCGCTCGATGCTGGTCTTTGGAATGACAGGCTCGGGTAAGACGAACTGGACCCTTCAGCAGATCGCGCTCACCCCCGAGAATGCCAGCATCGTAAATATCGATGTGAAGGGCATCGCGCAGCGGACCGTCATGCCTGTGAAACGCCGGCAGGGCGTCAATGTGCAATGTATCGATGTGCTGGGCGATGAGACAGCGTCGATTAATGTCACCCAGCTCATACGCGAGATCAACGAGGCTACCGGCCGCGATCTCACCACCATCATTGTAGAAGGTATTGCGCAAGCGCTTGTGCCGCAGGACGCCGGCAGCAAGGAGCAATTCTGGACGATCCAGGCCTGGGAGGTCTGGAAAGCCGGCATTTTGCATGAGATTTCGATCAATCCCAATGCCACGCTCATGGATGTCTATGACCGCTTGTTCCGTGGCTATTGGGAACATTGCGAAGACAAAACCAAGGCCCTTGATTTGTACTTTCACTCATGGGCCGACAACCCATCATTTGATGGCTTTATCGCCCGCATAGGCGCAGCGCTGCTAACAATGAATTCGCGGACCCGGTCCGGCATCCTGCCCTCGGGCACAGGGCCGACAGCTTGGCTAGGCCATCCCAACACCAAGCGGTTTTTAGGGCCGCGCCATAGCTTCAATCTCTGCGATCTCAAAGGCGATAAGCCGCTTATCCTGAACTTGGCATGTCCACCAGGCGAGCTGCGCTCCACCTATGCCGGCTTCTTCCGCATGATGATGTATTTGACGGTGAAGGTGTTGGAGCTGGTCCCCAACAACCTCACCCGCAAAGAGCCGACCCGCATTTTCTGGGACGAAAACAAAAAACCGGAACAACTCCCGCCGGCAGCTGTAAGTATTAGGCCGCAGCTGCGCGGGATTCAGGCCTAGGCTATTGCCCTGCCCCAGGACATGCCGGGCTTACGCGAGGTGTCAGGGCCGGCCTATAAAACCATCATGGCCAACAGCGCCGTGCAGATGTGTTTTCAGACCGAATGCGCTGAGACGCGTCAATATTTCTGCGATCACCACTTGGGCGATGTCACCAAGACCCGCAAGAACCGGGAAACGGGCCATATTGATGAGAAGACCATTGCGGCGATGCAGCTCGACCAGCTGCGCCGGTGGCTGCGCTTTAAGCCTGGACGCGGCGGCAATGTCATCTGTGCAAGGGCTGGCAAGAGGCCATTGGCCTTGAGAATCGTCGAGTATTACCGCGATTGCAGCGTCAGTCTCTATGACCAGGACATTGAGTTT
>CAKZYD010000233.1 GCA_937884085.1 uncultured Sphingomonadales bacterium
AGCACGCCTAGCCAGACATTGAGAGGATTATATCATGGCAACCAACTATGTTAGCAAGGGTGACACCGTCACTGTTCCGGCGCCCACGGGCGGCGTGCAAAGCGGCGTCCCTGTTTTGATTGGCGTATTGTTCGGTGTTCCACTCGCTACAGCCGCTGAGGGCGTTCCGGTGGCAATTCGCACCTGCGGCATTTTTACCATGTCAAAAGCAAGCCAAGCCTTCACCGTGGGCCAGCAGCTTTATTGGAATAACACGAATGCTCAGCTGACCAGCACAGCTTCTGGCAACACGGCCGTTGGCCCGGCTTTGGCAGCCGCCGCATCTGGCGACGCCACCGGCCGGGTCTTGCTGAAGTAGGTCGCGCGTAGGGCGGCCTGGCGGGCCTTTGGCCGGGCCGCCCTAAAGCACTCTTATGCCCTTTCCTTCAGATACCATGCACCGCACGATTTCGCGGGCCTGGGGGCAAGACGATGTCACCTACACGCAAGGCAGCAGCAGCTTTCCGCTGCGCGGCACTTATCGTGAGCGCCATGAAAAGCTCATGGAAGAGGGGCATGTCTTTGATGCGCTCATTAAGACGCTTGAGTTGGCGCAGACAGATTTGGCGCATCCTGATGTGCCATCGGGCTTTGTCCCGCAGCCAGCCGACCGTCTCACCATCGGCACAGACAGATATCGTGTGCGTGATGCCCGCCCGCTGAGCGGCGGCTACCAGCTCAGCTTGATTGACGACTAAACCATGACAAGGCACCGCCGCGCGCAAATCCGCGATGACATCGTCGCGCGCCTCGCCGATATCGCGGGCGTCCGGCAGGTTTATAAAAATCTCGACAATGGAATCATCGACAAGCACCTGCCCCTGGTGAATGTCGTCATAGCGTCCGAGACATCAGAGTTTGATGATTTCGAACGCGATTACCGGCGTATGGCCGCAATCGACATTCACCTGGTCACGGGTAGCCTTTGGGGTGACACAGTTGATGACCTGGATAATTTTGCCGCTGAGGTTGAGCGCACTATGGCGCAAATCCCGGCAAACAGCCTCTATCAAGATAGCCCGGTCCTGACCGAGACCGAACCCATGATCTTAACCGAAGGCGCCAAGAGCTATGGCATGATCCGCCTGCGCTATGACGCCGTCTACCGCACCCGTTTTTCCGATCCAACCCAAGCGCCGACTTAAAAGGAGATCCCTTATGTCAGACACTATGGCCATCACCGTGCCAAAGGATTGTCGTTTACCCTTGCCAGATGACAGCGGCATCGTCGCCCCCGCAGGGGACTATCCCGAAGCTCCAAAGAAGACAGCAGACGCGCTCATTGAGGCCAAGCTGGCAACTCTGAAAACCACAGCCAAACCGAAAGGCTAAAAACATGACAGCACAAAATGGTCGCCTGTTCTTGCTCCGGCGCGGTGATGGTGGTGGGCCTGAGACCTTTTCCCCCCTGTTGGGCTTTCGCAGCAACAACCTCGCTATCAACAAAGAGCCAATTGACACCACGTCTAAGGATGACAACGGCTGGTCATCTCGCTTGCAAGCGGGCTTGAAATCCGTCACTGCGGGCGGCTCTGGCGTGTTTAAAAGCACCGATACAAACCAGCCGGCAATAGCGACCGATATGATGAATGAAACGCTCAGTAATTATGAGCTAGTCATTCCTGGTTTCGGCACTTTTACGGGACCATTTGTTGTGACGCAGCAAGAGTTTGGCGGCGAAAACAACGACGTTGTGACGTTCTCAGTGTCGGTTGAATCTGCTGGCCCTATCACCTTCACGGCGGCCTAAGATGAGTGAAGATTATATTGCAGACGCACGCGGCGCCGTTGCCACGACACTTGGCGAGAAGCCCATCAAACTGCGCCTTTCCTTTGGCGCTCTAAACGCCATTGAAGCTGCCGCCGGCAAGTCTTTCGGCTTGGTGATGGAAGACCTAGAGGTCATGAACATTTCCACATTTCAACTGGTAATATCGGAAATGGCAAAGGCGGGCGGCACGCCTCTTTCAGAAGGTGATTGGGACGCAGTCCCAACGCCCGTCGCTGCCATCAAGTCTCTCATGCCAGCCGCGCTCGCCGCTTTAGATGATACATCAGCCGAAGCGACTGATGAGGGAAAGTCCTAGAGCCAGGGTCAACGCCCTGGCCAGAGATTCAACAGATAGCTTTTGGCATTCTGCACTATAGCCCAGCCGTCTTTTACGACATGAGCCTGTGTGAATTTAACGCTGCAACCACAGGGTTGATGCAGGCCTCAGGTGCGGAGCCAAGGCTGACTGCGCCGAGCCAGGCCGAAGTGGATGAAGCCTTTAAAACGGAAGCAAAATAGAAATGGCCAAAAAAACATTTACAGCAGTTTTTTCTCTCAATGCTGGTCAGTTCTCAACTGAACTTAAGAAGCTTCGCCGCTCCGTAGGTGGGTTTTCAAAAGATTTGAAGAGTATGGGCCAAGGTATGTCTTTGGGCATAACCGCGCCAATTGTCGCTGCCGGCGGCGCCATGCTCAAATCCGCAAGCGATGCGGTGGAAGCGCGGTCCAAGTTCAATGCCGTCTTTCAAGATACGGCAAGCAGTGTTCAAAGCTGGTCCCAGACATTTGGCCAAGCCGTAAATCGGTCTCGCTTTGATCTTCAGGCCATGGCTGCAAGCGTGCAAGATACTTTTGTGCCACTCGGTTTTGCCCGCGGTGAAGCGGCCAATATGTCAACAGCTTTGACTGAACTGGCGGTTGATGTCGCCAGCTTTAACAATCAGCAAGACAGTGAGGTGATGCGCAATTTCACCTCTGCTTTGGTGGGTAACCATGAAGCTGTGCGCAGCTATGGGATCGTGATAACGGAAGCTACATTGAAGGCTGAGCTGGCGCGCATGGGCATGCAGAATTTGTCGGGCGCGGCTCTTGAGCAAGCTAAGGTGCAAGCGCGGCTCAATCTGCTCTATGCAGGAACACAGGACGCGCAAGGAGATGCAGCCAGAACCTCTGGCGAATTCGCAAATCAGCTACGGGGCTTGCAGGCCAATATTAAAGACCTGTCCATTGAAATGGGCATGGCGCTGCTACCGATTGCAAAGCAAGTGATTGGCTTTCTGCGAGATGCAGTTTCCGGATTTCAATCTCTATCGCCGCATACAAAAACAATGACACTTGTGTTTGCTGGTTTGGCTGCCGCCATCGGCCCTGTCCTTGTGGGGCTTGGTGCAGCTGTAGCAGCCATAGGCGCACTTTTTTCGCCAATTGGTTTAGCTGTAGCCGCAATTGCAAGCATGTCGACGGCGTTTGTGCTTTTCAAAGATGAGTTTATGAGTGTTCTGAGACCCAATGGGACAGTCTTCTACACTTTAGTTGTCGATCCGAATCAGCGTAACATCGACACTCTGCTCCGCCTGCTGGTTGATTTCCTGAGTTGGTACATTGAGCAGGCTTCTAGAATACTCAACTTTGTTGGGGCGGACGGTATGGCTGAACGTCTTCAGGGCTGGTCAGACGCCTTGGAAGGTTGGGGCGACACGGAGATCATGGTCTTTGACGAAACCGTCTCCGCATTTAAGTCGGCTGCAAGTAGCATCGGCAGCGCCGCTAAAGCCGAGTTTGACAAACTCAAAAACAACCTAACGGGTAACGAGCTGTCGCTTGATATCCCTGTTTTGAAGGCCCGGACCAAACCTCTTCTCATGGAAGTCAAGGAAACAAGTGCCGCCATTCAAACTGAGTTTAAGCAGATGAGTAACTCTGCCAGCAACGAATTTGCCGGCATGCTTTTGGATGGTCAAAACGTGTTCAGCTCGCTTGGCCAGGTAGCCAAAAACGCCTTCTCCCGGATCGCCCAGGACTTTCTGTCGAGTGGAATTTCCAGCTTGTTTGGCGGTTTGTTTGGCGGCGGCGGTGGCGGTCTGCTGGGGGGTATTGGAAAAATCTTTGGCTTTGCCAGTGGGGGCACCATCAACCCTGGTCAGGTGGCCTTGGTTGGCGAACGTGGCCCGGAACTCATCCGGCCATCGACATCTATGAATGTGTCGAGCGCCGCTGATACGCGCCGGATGTTGGGCGGCGGCACAAAGGTTGAAATTAACATTGATGCCAGAGGGGCGCAGGATGGCCTAGAAGAACGTTTGCGCGCCACAATGGTAGCTGACGTGGTGCCCCTTATTACGTCGACTGTTGACGGTCGCATCAGCAACCTCAGCAGGCCAAGCGCGTGATAACGTACCCAGCTTCGCTTGTGGGCAAGACCAAACTAGACACCTACAATTTTGATGCAAACGATAACCCTCTTTTTGGCAAATACTCTAACCGATTTCAGAATGTTGAGTATCAGCCGGTTCTTAGCATAACCCTCGGCCTTCCGCCGTTATCTGGAGACGAGGCCCTTGACCTAGTGGCCTTCCTTGTTCAGCGCGACAATTTCATGCTTGGCCCGCCGGGATATGTGGGCCCCACTGGCCTTGGCAACGCGCTCGTACGCGGTGCGGATCAGGCAGGCACCAGCATAAACACTGATAACTGGACTGACGCAAATACCCAGGTCATGCGATCTGCCTTGTGGATAGAGATCAACGGCCAAATCAATATCTTAACAGCACCAGTGATCACTGATGGCAGCAGGCGCGCCAGCCTCAATCTGGCAATTCCTCAAATGATATCGCCCCCGGATAATCAGCCTATTAATTACTCAACGCCGCAAGGTCTGTGGCGCGTTACAACTGAGCGCAGGTGGTCAATTGACGAGATAATGACCTATCGCACATCGTTCCAGATTACTCAGATATTTACATGACCTTCGACACCCGCTTGCAAGACAGCACGCTTAGGGTTGCCTGGGCGGTTGA
>CAKZYD010000234.1 GCA_937884085.1 uncultured Sphingomonadales bacterium
CGAACCCTCGTCTTAAGCTTGGGAAGCTCCTGCTCTACCATTGAGCTACACCCGCCTGTTTCCTCGTCTCTATTGTGTCCGCCGCGAATGCGCAATGCTTGACGCTTTTCCCTGCTTGGCCTACATCCCGGCCACGCAAAGGGATTTGTGCCGACCAGCTTGCGCCTTTGCGATACGGCCTAGGTAAATAGGCTAAGATATCAGCTAAACGGTCGGGGCCAACACGCCAAGCCCCGCCTTGAATTTCACGGCGGGGTTTTTTTCCGCTTTAAGGATGGTGAGCATGAAAAAGGACAGCGGCGCGGACCGCGAAACCAGCAAAACTTGGCGCCAAGCCACACAGCTCATACGGGGCGGCACCCGCAGAACAGGCTTTGACGAGACCTCCGAAGCGCTGTTCCTCACGTCGGGCTATGCTTATGACGCTGCTGAAGACGCTGCCGCGCGTTTCGCCGGCGATGATGATGGCTTCACCTATTCCCGGCTCTCCAATCCAACAGTCGCCATGTTTGAAGAACGCATGGCCTTGATTGAGGGCGCAGAAGCGGCCAGAGCCACGGCCAGCGGCATGGCGGCCATGACCGCCGCCCTGATGAGCCAGCTTGAAGCTGGAGACCATGTGGTTGCTGCCAAAGCGCTGTTTGGCTCATGCCGCTGGCTGGTGGACAGCCTGCTGCCAAAATTCGGCGTGAAGACCACATTGGTTCATGGCCCCGATTTAGACGCCTGGCGCGCGGCCATCACCCCTGAGACCAAGGTGTTTTTCTTTGAAACGCCGGCCAATCCCACACTGGATATTGTGGATATTGCTGGGCTTGCAGAGATAGCAAAACCACAGGGCATCAAGCTGGTGGTAGACAATGTTTTTGCCACGCCGATCTTGCAAAAACCGCTCCGACTCGGCGCTGATATCGTCGCTTATTCCGCGACAAAACATATTGATGGCCAAGGGCGGGTGCTCGGTGGCTGCGTGCTTGGGAGCGAGGCTTTTGTGATGGAAACACTGCTGCCCTTTTTAAGGAACACAGGCCCGACGCTGTCGCCATTTAACGCTTGGGTGCTGCTGAAAGGCCTTGAAACGCTAGACCTGCGCGTTCGGCAAATGGCCGAAAATGCTCAAAAAATCGCCCAATACTTGGAACAAAAGGGGCTGAAAGTGCTGTATCCGAGCCTGGAGTCCCACCCACAACGGGCCTTGAATGCTGCGCAGATGCAGACCGGCGGCACGATTATGAGCCTTTATGTAGGCAGCGGTAGAGAGGCCGCTTTTAACCTGCTCAATGCACTGGAAATCATTGACATTTCCAATAATATCGGCGACTCGCGCAGCTTATGCACACACCCGGCGAGTACGACGCATAGCGGTCTTGAAGAAGGTGCACGGTTAGAACTGGGCATCACAGAGGATATGCTGCGTTTGTCGGTTGGGTTAGAAGACCCGGCGGATTTGATGGACGATTTAAGCCAAGCCCTTAGCGTCCTCTAATGAGGTGGAAGAAACTGTCATGTTGACTTTCCTGGATTACGTCTTTGATGGCGAAGACATGGTCTTTGATAACGTTGAATCGACCGACGGCATCACCATCAGCGCCCAGCCGATTTTTATGGATGACGAATCCGATCCGGATGAGCATCAATATGTGTGGGCCTATACCATCCGCATTGATAACGACCGGGCTCAAGACATTGAGCTGCGCACGCGCCATTGGCGCATAATTGACAGCAATGGACGCTGCGAAAAAGTAGATGGTGACGGCGTTGTCGGCGAGCAGCCGATCATCAAACCCGGTGAGAGCTTTGAATATACCTCATGCTGCCCACTTAAAACAGCGTCTGGGCTGATGGATGGGAGCTATGATTTCCGCGTTGGAAATACGACGGAGACAATCCCGGTGCCGCGCTTTTCGCTGGATAGCCCCTATTCGTCTGCCGTCATCAATTAGGCAGACCCGGCGCCGTGGTTTAAGGCCACCAGCGACAGCGTATGATTGATTTCCGACCAGTTCTCTGGGTTATCGTCGTTCTGCTGGCCCCCTTTTGCGCGGCTATGGGCATGCCGCTAGCCATCGATATCATCAACAAGAACCAGGATTGGCAGGTCTTTGCTTGGTCCGGCGGCTTTACGTTGCTGTTCGCAGCGCTGCTCACCAATGCCTATCGGGCAACGGCAGACCGGCTCACCTTGCAGCAAGCGTTTCTAATGACGGTCAGCGCTTGGGTGATTATCCCAGCCTTTGCCGCCTTGCCGTTTTTCTTTTCTGAACTCGAACTCAGCCTGACTGACAGCTATTTCGAAGCCATGTCAGGCCTGACGACGACAGGGTCTACGGTCATCAGTGGACTTGATAATGCCCCGCCTGGCCTTCTGATCTGGCGCGCTTTGCTGCAATGGCTTGGCGGCATTGGCATCGTTGTTATGGCCGTTGCCGTGCTGCCCATGCTGCAGATTGGCGGCATGCAGGTCTTTCACATGGAAAGCTCTGATACGTCTGACAAAATTCTGCCGCGGGCGGGACAGATTATCGGCGCGCTATCTTTGCTTTATCTCGGCCTCACCATTGCCTGTGTTATCGCTTTACTGCTAACGGGCCTCAGCGCTTTTGATGCCATCGCCCATGCCATGACGACGGTGGCGACGGGCGGTTTTTCCACCAAGGACGCCTCGGTTGGCCACTTCAACAGCTGGCAAGCCGAAACCGTCATCACCTGCTTTATGTTCCTAGCGGCGCTGCCCTTTGTGGCCTTCTTAAAGATGGGTCAAGGTAACCTGCGCGCCATGACGCGGGACGCACAAGCAAAGTTCTTCGCTGCGTTGGTTGGCATCTTGGTGGTTGGTATTGCCACCTGGCTAAGCGTCGAGAAGGGCTATTCGCCTGTGGAGAGCCTTCGCTATGCCAGCTTCAATGTCATCTCTATCATCACAGGCACAGGCTATGCATCCGTCGACTATGGGTCTTGGGGAGCGTTTTCTGCAAATTTCTTCTTTGTCATCATGTTCATTGGGGGCTGCGCTGGATCCACGAGCTGCGGGATAAAGGTCTTTCGCTTTCAAGTCCTCATCGCCACCTTTGGGCGGGTGATGCGGCAAGTCTATACGCCGCACAGGGTCTATCTGCCCCGCTTTAATGGAGTACCGATTACGCAGGAGATTTTCTCCTCCGTTTTGAGCTTTTTCATCTTATTCTTGGTGAGCTTCGTCGTCCTGGCGATTTCCTTGGCCGCCACTGGCCTTGACCCCATTACGGCTATGTCGGGCGCTGGAACGGCGCTCGCGAATGTGGGGCCGGGACTGGGCAACACCATCGGCCCAGCCGGGAATTTCCAAGACCTCAATACGGGGGCGAAATGGCTGCTTTGCCTAGGCATGCTGCTTGGCCGGCTGGAACTGTTTACCGTACTCGTCTTATTCCATCCCGCTTTTCGTCGGCTCTAAAGCCCGAACAATGTCACATGCCCTGCGGCATGATCTGAGGTACCTTTTTCTTATTGCTATTACAGGAGGCGGTAATGGTGAAAATTTATGTGCTAGCGGTCATCCTAGGGGTTTTTGCTTGCGTGAAAATGCCAGCACAGAGCGCTACGGTACCGGACGCGCTGTACTACGACGTGGATGCAACTTCTCTAAATTAGCCAGACTAAGCCGCATCCGGCGTTAATTCAGCACGGTCGAAGGCATAGCGCGTGTTGCAATATTCGCAGGTTGCCGTGATAACGCCGTCCTCTTCCATATGGGCTAAGTCTTCCTCAGGAAAGCGCGCCAATACACTGGCCAAGCGCTCTCGATTGCATCGGCAATCTCGGCTGATAGCGACCGGGTCAAACACGCGCACACCTTCTTCGTGAAACAACCGGAACAAAAGGTCTGGCGAGGCTAGGTCCGCAGCCAAGAGTTCAGTATCGCGCACGCTCATCATCAGGGTCGAGACCCGGTTCCAGTCTTCTTGCTGGTCTGGCGACAATAAGCGCGGCCCGCCGTCTTCCCCGCGCGAGAGATGCTGTAGCAACAGGCCGCCTGCCCGCCACCAACCGGTTTCATCCTGCTGCGCGGCAAGGCGCAGACGCGTCGGCGTTTGTTCCGATTGCGCGAAGTACAGCGTGGCGCATTCAGACAAGCTTTCCCCATCCAAATCCACAATGCCTTGATAGCGCTCCGCGTCCTCACCTTGCTCCAAGGTCAGCGCTAGATATCCCCGTCCCGTTAGCGCGTTTAAAGAGGCACCGCGGCCATAGTTTGAGACGGCAGCGGCATCAAATTGCGCATAGCCGCGCATCCCTCCGCCATCGAAATAATCGGCCACCAGCAAACTGATGGCCCCATCGGATTTGGCTTGAATGGTGAGGCGCCCATCCTCTTTGAGCATGCTGCCGAGCAAGGCGGTGAGCGTCAAAACCTCCGCCAGGACATGCGCCACATTGGCGGGATAGTTATGGGCGTCCAAAATCTCATTCAAAACCGGGCCCAAACGCACAAGGCGGCCGCGCATATCCTGCTGGTCAATGGCAAAGGGCAGCACGCGGTCATCAGACCCGCTTTGGGTGCGCAGTTGGATATGGGGCGGGGGCCGGTCAGTCATGCCGGCCTTGTGTCATTGATTAAGGCAAAAACGCAAGATGGCTTTTTGCGCATGCAGCCGGTTTTCCGCCTGGTCCCAAACAACCGATTGCGGCCCGTCAATCACCTCAGCGGTGACTTCTTCGCCGCGATGTGCCGGCAAGCAGTGCATGAAAATGGCGCCTTCACGTGCGTCCCCCATCACCGTGCTATCGACTTGGAAGGGGGAAAACCGGTGGCGCCTTTCGATGCTCTCATGCTCATCGCCCATGGAAATCCAGGTGTCCGTCATCACCACGCTAGCGTCTACGATAGCGCTTTCTGGGTCATTGCTATGGCTGACCTTCCAGCCACCTGCTTCAATCATAGCCAGCAAGGCGGCGTCTGGTCCATGTTGCGGCGGCGTGCAGAGCACCATCTCCATGCCCAGGATGCCCGCAGCTTCAGCGGTTGAGCGTGCTACATTGTTGCAATCGCCAAGCCACACCAGCTTTTGCTCTGACAGCGCGCCCAGATGCTCTTCAATCGTCATCAAATCCGCCATGATTTGGCAGGGATGGGACAGGTCGGTGAGGCCATTGATGATGGGGATAGACGCATTGGCTGCCAGCGCTTCCACATCATCATGCTTGTTCGCGCGTATCATGATGCAGTCGGCAAAACGGGACAGCACTTTTGCCGTATCGGAAATCGTCTCCCCGCGGCCGAGCTGCATGTCGCCGGCAGACATCACCACAGCTTGACCCCCCATTTGCCGAATGCCGACTTCGAAGGAGATGCGCGTGCGCGTGCTCGCCTTTTCAAAAATCATGGCAACGGCGTGCCCATTAAGCACTTGCTCCGGGTCCGGCGCCCCTTTTGGGAGGCCTTGACGGGCCGCCTTCATAGCACGTGCATTGGCCAAGATTTCGCGCAGTGTTTCCGCGGAAAAATCAGCAATATCGAGGAACGAGCGATTTGGCGCAGGGCTTGGCCACACATCGGCAAAATTCTGCAGTGTCTCAAGCATCATCTGAAAACCTCTTTGCAACACTGTGCAATATCTCAAGCGCGTCAGACAGTTCCTGCGCGGTGATCGTTAGCGGCGGCAGCAGCCGCACCACATTCTCAGCAGCCGGCACCAGCAGCAGCCCAGCCACCCGACAGGCAGCGACAAAGTCCATATGCGAGCCCGTAATCTGCAAACCAAGCATGAGCCCACGGCCCCTTACATCAGCCACAACACTGGGCCATTGGGATTTCAGAGCCGTTAAAGACTGCAAAAATTCTGCGCCCTTATCAGCGACATCCTGCAGGAAGTCCGGCTGATCAATCACATCAAGAACGGCATTTGCCACAGCGACGGCCAGCGGATTGCCGCCAAATGTGGACCCGTGGCTGCCAGGCGTCATCCCCGCGGATGCGCCTGCATTCGCTAAGCAAGCGCCTACCGGAAACCCGCCGCCAAGTCCCTTGGCCAAGGCCATCACATCCGGCGCAATGCCGGTCGCTTCATGGGCAAACAGCGTTCCCGTGCGCCCGATACCGCACTGGACTTCATCAAACATGAGGAGAAGGCCTATCTCGTCGCAGATCTTCCGAAGGGCGCCTAAAAAGTCAGGGTCAACCACCTTGATGCCGCCTTCACCCAGCACAGGCTCAATCAAAATGGCAGCGGTTTGGTCTGTCAGGGCAGCTCGCACGGCCTCTATATCGCCGAGAGGTACCTGCTTGAAGCCCGCCATAACCGGGCCAAAACCGCTGACAAGTTTTTCCTGACCCGCCGCTGCAATGGTGGCAAGCGTCCGGCCATGAAAACATCCTTCAAAGGTGATGACTTCATGCCGCTGGGGTTGTCCGGCGCTGTGCTGAAAGCGGCGCGCAATCTTGATGGCGCATTCCAACGCTTCAGCGCCTGAATTGGTAAAGAACACCGCGTCGGCAAAGCTATCCGCACACAGGCGGCCTGCAAGCGTCTCTTGCCCCGGTACCTCAAACAGGTTTGAGCAATGCCACAAGGTGTCAGACTGCGCCTGCAAGGCCTTTGTCAACGCCGGATGGCAATGCCCCAGGCCATTGACAGCAATGCCGCTGGTAAAATCGAGATATCGCCGCCCCGCATCATCAAACAAATAGGCCCCTTCGCCGCGCACAGCTGCAAAAGCACGCGGACCATAGGTGCCCATCACATGGGTTGGCGTGTCCGCCGATGGCGGCACGGTCGGCATTTGCTGAGCGAGCTGTCCGCTCATCGGATGACCTTTCCTCTATCTACCCAGCCATTTTAGGCGTGCTGAGCCTATGCAATACATGTTCAAATACAAAAGCGGCCGAAAGGCAAAAGCCCCAGCCGCTCTACGTAAAATAATAAATTGAATATTATTGTCAATACAGAATTTAATTCTGTTTAGGGCCGTATTTTGTACCCCCGCTTGAAGAGCTGCAGACAGATGAGAAACAGGCCCACATTGAGGGCGAGCGTGATAGCCGCGCCCATCAAAACGTCTCCGTCGGAAACGCCGGTGAGGCCATAGCGGGTGCCATCAATCATATAGAAAAATGGATTGAAGGCGCTGACTTGTGCCCAAACGCCCGGCAAGCGCTCTAAGGAATAAAAGGTGCCGCTTAGGAGAGAGAGCGGTTGAATGACGAAATTGGTGATGGTGGCAGCGTGGTCAAATTTTTCGGCCCAAAGACCGGTTATCACGCCAAGCATAGAGAGCATCACGGCTGCTGAGACGGTGAAATAGAGAAATGATAAGGGATTGGCGGGCAGTGCAATAACCTGCGGCCAAAAGCTAGTGGAAAGCCAGACCGCGCCGCCCACAAGCAGGCCCCGCGTTGTGCCGGAGAGCACATAGCCCACCAACAATTCCACATTCGACAAAGGCGGCATGAGAATGTCCTGCAACGTGCCTTGCACCTTGCCGATGATGAGGGATGAGGATGTATTGGCGAAGGCGTTTTGGATAACCGCCATGGCGATAAGGCCCGGAACCAAAAAGGCAGCAAAAGGAAGCCCCAGAATCACCCGCCCTTCCCTGCCTAAAGCAACAACGAAAATAACGAGGAATAACAAGGTCGTAATGGCCGGTGCGGCAACGGTTTGGGTGAAGACTTTGAAGAACCGATGGACCTCTCTAAGATAAAAAGTCCACAAACCAAGCCAATTCACATTGCCAATCCGGCGGGCTTTAAATTCTAAAGGCGTGGTGGCCATGGCGTGCTTTCGACTGTCTTCTGCCTGCCACCTAAAGCCTAGACAGGCGCAAGAAAAGCCAAAATCCTCAATATACCCCTGAGAATTCTTTGCGAAGTCGCGGCGTTCGCCCTATATGTCCGCCATAGGATATCAACGGGAAAACTTATGTCGTGGACTGACGAGCGCATCGAGGCGCTAAGGAAATTATGGGACGAAGGCTTAAGCGCCAGCCAAATCGCCGAAAAACTTGGCGAAGGCGTCACCCGCAATGCGGTTATCGGCAAGGCGCATCGCCTCGGCCTTAAATCAAGACCTTCGCCGGTTAAAAGTGAAGCTGCTGCGGCCAAACCCAAACCAAAAGCGCCTACGAAGGCGAGCGGTAAGGTGTCGTTGCTGGATTTAACCGAGCGAATTTGCAAATGGCCCATTGGCCATCCAACCGATGATGATTTCCACTTTTGTGGCAAACCGGCAAAACCAGGCTTTCCCTATTGCGATGAGCATTGCGAAATCGCCTATCAAGCCCAAGCCCCGCGCCGGGACCGTCCTCGGCCACCGATGTTTGGCCGCTAAGCGTAACGCACCAAATAGCCGAGCTCCAGAGTTGCTCCGGAGCTGCGGCGGCGCTGTTTACAAAAGCTCTTTAAGCGGTGTGCCCGCGTCGGCCAGTGCAGCAGGCGCGGCAGCCAGGCCGGTTGCCACCAACTTGCGGCCCTGCACATAGTCTTTCATGGCGTTGACGCAGTCCAGCGCCACCACTTTACCCTCTTTCAGGTATATAACGCTGAAGCTCGCCTCGTCGGGAGAGCCGCGTAGGACGGTTTGGTCATAGCCGGTCGACAGCCCCACCGTCTGTAATTTCAAGTCATATTGGTTGGACCAGAACCAAGGCACCGCGCCATAGTGGTCATCCGCGCCCATGATGTTTTTCGCCACCAAAGTTGCTTGGTCATTGGCGTTCTGAACAGATTCAAGGCGGATGCGCGCGCCATCTGCAAAGCTATTCTCATGGGCCGCGCAATCCCCAATCGCAAAGATATCAGGCAAAGTTGTGCGGCATTGACTGTCCACATCCACACCATTGGTGCCTGCTGCGCCAGCAGCGATAAGCGGCTCCACGGCGGGGATGATGCCAATACCGACGACTACAGCGTCGGCGGCTATAACGCTCCCATCGGCCATACGGACACCTGTGGCTTTGCCGCCTTCCACCTCAATGCAATCGAGCGCGGTATTGGTGCGCAGGTCGACGCCTTGCTGCCGGTGATAGGCTTCATAAAACTCTGAGATTTCCTGCCCGGCAACCCGGGCCAGAACCCGCTCCAATGCCTCTAGCAGCACAACCTCTTTGCCCAGTTTGCGCAGCACAGCCGCCGCTTCGAGACCGATATATCCACCCCCGACGATGACGACCTTGTTGATATCAGGCAACCTGTCCTGCAGTGCATCCACATCTGCACGCGCGCGCACCACAAACACATTGTCGGCGTCGGCCCCAGCGCAGGTTAAGCGGCGCGGGCTACCGCCAGTGGCCCAGATCAGCTTGCCATAGGCTAGCTTTTCCCCGTTTTCAAACGTCACTTCATGGGCGCTTGGGTCAACGGTCACAACTTTGGTGCCCAGCTTCAGGTCCATATCCTTGCTGGCCCAAAACGCCTCAGGCCGCAGCAATATGCGCTCAAAGGGTTTATCGCCGGCCAGGTATTCTTTTGATAAGGGTGGCCGTTCATAGGGCGGGAAGGCTTCATCACCAATCAGAGTGATAGTCCCCTCAAATTTCGCTTGCCGCAAGGCCACAGCGGCCTGCGCCCCTGCATGCCCTGCCCCCACTATGACGATATCAGCCATCCATATGCTCCTCCAATGGAGCCTATGCAGGTACTAGAGCCAAGCCGACTTTGCAAACCTATGCTTTGAGGGGGAAAAACTGGGTCAACACACCGGCATACTCATCAAGGCGGGAGGCAAAATGCAGTGGATGATCCCCATCAAAGAAATGACTGCGCGCTTGCGGCAACAGCGCTTTGGCGGTTTGGAAGCTACTGGCCAAGGTGTCGCGTTCTGCGGTCAACAGCAAAACGGGCTGGGATATCGCCCCAAGCCGCTCTGTGAGGTCATAAGCGCCGCTAACCGGGGCTGAGGTTTGGAAATCTGTTTCCAGATAATCGAGCATGGCCGGCCACATGCGCTCCAAATCCGCTTTGGTCTCAACGCTGAAACCGGGAATATATTCTTGCCAAACACGCTCCATACGATCCCAAACCAACTGGACGTGGCTACCATCTTCCAAGGGTTTGGGCCGCTCGGTTTTGACCATGGCGGCAAAGGCTTTGCGCAGCTCCGGCGTGAGGATGGCACAGCCATCTAAGACCACCTGCTCAATGGCGTCACTGCCCAGGATGGCGCATTCTGTAGCAACTGACGCGCCATTGTGGCCACCGACCACACAGGTTTGCGAGGCCTCATACTGCTGCAAAACCGCCAAGGCGCCTTTGGCCCAATCTTGCATGGTCCAGGGGTCAGGGCGTGCATCAGAGCGGCCATAGCCAAGCATATCGGGGGCAATGACCTGGTATCCTAGAGCAGCCAAATAATTGCCCAGCGGCTCATACATCCGGCCTGAAAAGGGCGTCCAGTGGAGCAGCAGGAATGTGGGCGCCATGGGTGTTAGCCAATGGCGAACATGGATTTGGCCGTTAGGGGTATCAACATAGCGCTTTTTCATGGGCTTCAGACCATAAGCCATCGCTGCACCCTATCCTTTCCTTGCACAGGCCTCTCCAACAGGCGGCCAAACAACCAGCAGCGGTCCAGTATGGACAAGCCTTTTGGCACTATTTGCGTGGGAGAACGGTTTATGACGGCAGTGACAGACAAGAATATTCTTGAATACCAAGAAGATGGCGCAACCTTGGTGCAAGGCGCTTTTGGCTCCGATTGGATAGAACGCCTCACCCAAGCGATTGAAGAGGTCTGGGCACAGCTGGATCGCGGCGAGACAATCGAACCGGCATGGACGACCAAAACCCAAAACCCGGGCATGCTCAACACGGAAATCTATGGCGGCGTGGAGCTGCGCAATGTGGCACCTTATCATGCGGTATTTAAGGCGTGGATTGAGCACTCTCCAGCGGCCCAATATGTGTCAGAAATCACGGGCGCCAAAGATGTCCGCTTCTGGATGGATTCCACCTTCGTCAAAGCGCCGGAAACCGGCCAAGATGCCACGCCGTGGCATACAGATGGGTCCACCTACCCTTTTTGGGGCGAGCAACTGCCAACCATGTGGGTGGCGCTGACCGATGTGGATGAAGACAACGCGCCGATGGTCACCTTGACCGGCTCCCATCGCTATCCCAATCGGTTCCATTCTGGCCTGAGCCGTCAGGATATCGCGCTGGACGGCTATGTCCCTTGGCAAGTGCTGCTGGATATGGTGGCTGCTGACGACGCACCGATCAAAACCTGGCCCGCTAAAGCCGGCGATATGCTGATTTTCCACCCGCAGATGATCCATGCCTCAAAGGCGCGCAATCCAAATGTCCAGGGACGCCGCATCGGCTTTTCCACGCGCTGGATTGGCTCCGACGCGATTTGGCAACCGGACGCCTATGCCGCCAACATCCCGCTCCTCATGATCAACCCACTCTTAAAGTCCGGCGAAGCGCCACCAGAAGGCGTTTTTCCGGAGGTCTACCGCGCGGGCTGACTGAGTGCCGCAGAGGCTTATTGCGCCGTCCAGCCCCCATCGACCAACAAAGAGTGCCCTGTCACCATGGCCGCGCCATCACTGACCAGATAAAGGACGGCGCTTGCCACATCCCCTGGCTGCCCGACTTTGCCCATGGGGATCATATCATTCACAAACGCCATGAAGTCCGGATTTGCCAGCATCGGCTTGGTCATCGGTGTTTCAATGAAAGTCGGCGCCACGGCATTGACGCGAATACCCGCTGGGGCCAGCTCCACTGCCATGGCCTTTGTCAGGCCCTCAATGGCGTGCTTGGTCATGCAATACACGGTGCGTCGCGGCGAGCCCACATGCCCCATTTGGCTCGACATGTTCACGATAGACCCGCCATCTCCCATTTTACGCGCCGATGCCCGCGCAATCCGAAATGCAGCGCGCACATTCAGGTCCAGCATCCGATCCAGCACCGCGTCTTCAACTTCTAAAAAAGGTTGCGGCGTGTTGGTGCCTGCATTGTTAACCAAGATATCAAGACGATCCAGAGCGTCGATTTTCTTGAGAATGTCTTCACCCGTAGCGTCAACCGGCCAGGCCGATACGCGCTCGATCTCAGCAAGACTGTTTAAATCGTCAGACGCCCGCGCGGCCGCGATGACGGCGGCGCCCGCAGCGGCTAGACTTTCACAAATAGCGCGGCCAAGGCCGCGACTAGCGCCGGTCACCAAGGCAGTTTTTCCTGAGAGATCTATGGTCAGCATATGCGCTCCTTTCCGGATGTTATCAGTCCAATGCGAAATCGTCTCATTTAATGGGAAGCAGCGTTTTATCAGACGCTTAATTTCGCAAGTTTGCGCCACTCCGAA
>CAKZYD010000235.1 GCA_937884085.1 uncultured Sphingomonadales bacterium
GAGGGCCACGTTGAGAGTGATGGCGCATATTTCGGCGGGCATATCCGTCCAGAGAACGCCAAGAAGGACCGTAAGGACCGTCGCTTGAAGCGCCACCAGACGGGCAAGCGCCGCGTTGTTATTGCCATGCGTGAGCGGGAAGGCCGCACACTGCCATTTGTTGGTGAGAGTGAAGGCGAAGGCGTTGCGCTGGCAAACGAGAATGTGTCTCGTCTGTCCACGATGTCAGCGGATGAGGCCAGCCATTGGGATGAGTTGCACTTGGGCTACCACGTTGACCGTGTGAACCACTCCGAGATTTACAGCAACCACGGCAAGCACACCAACATGGTGGAAAGCTACTTCTCGCGCCTGCGCCGCATGGTGCAGGGCCAGCATCATCACGTTAGCCCGCAGTACCTCTACCAGTACGCAAACCATGCCGTCGTCCAGGCGAACGTCTTGGTAATCAGTGGCATAGTGGCTTGTGTTCACGGTAGCAGTCTGGGGTAATCCTGTACCGTAGATCGGCATAGCGCTCTCATCACTCTTTAGAGGTACAACTATGAATTGGTCCATTATTTCTGCTCCCATCCATCAAATGTTACGCTAACTTCCGTACCAGTAACGGTCATAGGTGGCATATTTGGGGCCATTTGCTGTTGGTTCTGTATCAAACGAATGCCTCCTTTAGTCAACTGTTGAGTGCTCCCCCCAGCCACGCTCTCGATCAAAACACGCTGACACTCAAAACTTGCCTGCGGCTGTCCAGCCAACTCTTGCATCGCGTCAAACTTCGATCTCAGTTGCATGTCCTTTGCAATGTCTTCGTACAAATCGTTCATCAGTTTGTACAATTCCGGTGATGGTTTTTCGACGTTCAGTCCCAGCTTTGCGGCCTCTCGCCGGTTAATTGTTCGATCATGTGAGCCTGAGTCTGAACATAGAAAATCTACGATATTGTCGCTGTCGTCTTCCTTAACGCCTTGGTGTTCAAGCAAGCCTTCTGCAAGCGCTCTAATCTGGTTCCGGCTTCGAAAAATCTGCCCCAGAACCAGCGGATGCACCTGTTCTGTCAGCTTGACAAGAACTTGAGACAAGGCTGGGCCATCTGCTATCCCCAACTCTTCTTTCGCCAGGTCTAAATACCCTTGCACCGCTTCAACGCTTACAGGCACTCGCTGATTTGGGTTGTTCGGCACAGCAGGCGACAGCGGGCCGCTAAGGCTGGGGTCTATGGGCCCTAAAGTTGCTTGTTTCGTAAGCACTATTCGATCACACCCCA
This sequence comes from uncultured Sphingomonadales bacterium, assembly GCA_937884085.1. GTDB lineage: Bacteria > Pseudomonadota > Alphaproteobacteria > Sphingomonadales > CAKZYD01 > CAKZYD01. The sequence continues at coordinate 1,265 of CAKZYD010000235.1, forward strand.
AGCTGATCAAAGTTCCCGCACTGTGAGCCCGATTAGGCACCAATACTTCGAGATCAACACAGAATATGCGCAGGAGGTTAATAATTCTCCATGCCGCCGCGCTGTCACCGCCCGCTGTGTGCAATATTAGGGAAATTTTCTTTGTTTCTTCAGGCCAAATCTTATCAAGATGATGGACAAAATAGTCAAAAGCATCGTTTGCAATCTGGGCTTCCATATTGGGCCGGTTGCCTGTTGCATAAAGAATTACTTTTGAACCTCTATCAGCCTCAATTGCCTTAAAAAGATCAGATCTTTGTTCAATCGTCATGCGCTTCCCCAAAGAGATGTTGCCTGTTCAACTGAGTATCACACACAAGATGAGAGGCAATGAGCAAAAGTTGAAGCTATATCTAGGCCAGCCTCCACAAACAGCCATCCGGCCCGAAGTCTTGCACGACATGGCCGTCCTTCTGCTGGCGCTGGATTGCGTGACGTACCCGTTTCAACACATCGGCATGATCATCATCACCCCAGTCCTTTGATGCGATAATCTGCGCCGCTATCGTTTCATCATCGGTAGGCGCTTCTCGAAGCATGTTAATGATGGTCAGTTTCAACTCATTGCGCCCGAAAAGCTGTTTGTACTTTCCGCGTGGCGCTATGCCTTTAGGGTCGTCCTCATAGCCACAGAGGACTAGGGCACGGTCTATGGCGTCCAGATCAGCCTTTAGCGCGTCCGCTGCCTTTTGCGCGACCTTGTGGTGGCCTGCTATCTCGGCGCGCTTCTTTATCAGTCCGTGGATTGTGTTCTGCATACCCGCATTATGGATTCACGCGGGCTGATTGTTCACCTGCATTCTTGGTGCGTTTGATACATAAGGCCGGTATTTCCAGAGGAGCAGCCGTTCGTCCCTGTAAGGCTAACGACCGCTCCGTCCCGCACACCCGACCT
>CAKZYD010000236.1 GCA_937884085.1 uncultured Sphingomonadales bacterium
GCGGGGGAAGCTGGCAGACTGGCGGGCGGGGGCGCCGCTGCAAGACTGGCTTGGATGCGATCATAGCGCTTTGTGAGCGTGTCCACATTGGTTTGCAGCGTCTCTAACACCGGCTCTAAGGCGGCTTTACGCTGCAGCGCTCTTTGCAACTCCACCTGCGGCAGCGCTTTGTCTTCCAAATAGAGGGCAAGCGGCGGGTTTTTACTGAGCTTCAGCAGCCGCTCCTCCACACTCTCGATTAGTTTAAAATACCGCGCCTGCTGGTCTTTAAGCGCTTGAAAATCACGCTTCAGCGCCGCCATCTTTGGTTTCTCAGCAGCAAAATTGGCAGGCGTCCAACCCGATGGGTCTGCAAGGGCATTGAACGCCGCATCAAAGGCAGTGCGCAGATTTTGATCCTTGCTGGCCGCTTTCAACATATCGCGGGCCCGCACCAGCGCATTGGACAGGCTGCGGACATCGGCGCCAAGCGCTGTTTGCGCCTGAGCAGCTTTGCCCTTGCTTAAAATCTCTTTAGCAGCGTTGCTTAGAACCTTCATCTGCGCGGCCACAGCGGTCAGCCGGGCGCGGTATTCCAAATCAAAGGCATTGACGTTTCTGAGGTTGGCTGCGCCAAGCGCAGTCAAATGCGTTTGCAGGTGTTTGCTCGCATCGACATAGACTTTCAGCTGCGTCTTGCAGTGGGGAACGTTATGATAGGCCTCACACGCAGTCTTCATCGCATTGCTGTCCACAACAGCTTCAATGGATTTAAGCTTTTGCAGGATCTGTGTGGGTGAAACGGGGACCAAGAACGCTGTCTTGGCACTCGACGTAAAAGCATCAGATGTCTTGATGTTATGGAGCTGGGCTCGGACCCTATCGTACATCGGGCACACCCGGTACGCCACGCCTCTAAACTCGGAAAACTTGCTGGCTTTGTCTGTCCGATTTTTGCTGTTGCGGCGATAGACGCGGTAGGGACGTTTCTCGTCTAGATCGACGTCTTTCTTGGGATTTCCATCATCGTCTATAGGCTCAAAGCGCTCGTATTGCGATTTATGACCAAACCAAGAGGACGGGTGGCGCCAGTCATAGTCTTCGACCATGCGCCGCTGCGGAATGCCGAAAGCGCTGCAGTCCTCCGTACTTGGATGCCATCGCGCAAGGTCTGCATCGCCCTTGGCCTCTGTTTCGACATCTCCTTTCTCTGCCTCTTCGGTTGGGTTAGTGGTCCCCTTCGTACAGCCAATACGGCACATCGACATTTGCAAGGCCGCATCCAAATCAGCGATCCCATCCGATGCAGCTTCGAGCAAGCTGGCCAGCTGCCCTTTCTGGATGGCCACAGGGCTTGCTAGAGGGCCTTTATACACATCCACAGCGATACGCATGGAGGAGGCCCCGCAGGCGGCAAGCCCGCCTAGGAGACACCCAAAGGCGGCCGCGCGGCGCAAACGGCTCATTGCTTAAACTCCTTTTCGAGTTTCTCCGCGAGGTCTTCAACGCTCTCTTTCGTGACCTCGCTGGATGCTTCTAAAATGAGCGTCTGGGCCCGGCTGAGGCGCAATTGCTCTTTCAGGAGCGTCACCATTGCAGCGTCGGACGACATCGCGCCAGAGCGCAGATGCACAATCCGGCCATTGGCCTCCTGCAGCGCCGCAAGCAAGGGCGCGGCCGTTGACGACATGGCCATGACCAGGCGTTCATCTTGGCGATAGGTCTTCACCCCTTGCGGGCCCATAATCTGAAAGCCGCGCTGCAGAACGGTGCCGGTTGGACATAGGATCGCAAGCTTGGCCTCTTGCTGCTCATTCATCGCGCCATCAAAGCCGGCCGCCTCTTCAAGCACGTTGTCTTTGGTGGCTGGGGTGCCCACCCGGGCCGCAGCGGCTTTGATCTGCGCATCCACCGCATCAATGGCCTCGCTCAGCGCTGGCGCGTCCCCTCCCTCACCAGACTCCTGATCATCTGAGGATTCGTCCTTTTCGGTCGGCGATGCAGCGGTTTTACGAGCATCAAGAGCGGCAAGCTTTTGGCGCAGCTTGACCAAGGTCTCGATGTCATTGAGCGCGACTTGATTGCGCCGCCGCGCTGCCAGCTCAGAATCGCCGACGACCCGCATCGCACCTGTTGCTTCATCAATTTCGATGGATGCGCCAAAGGGGGCAATTTGATCCGCTGTTAGCGTGCCTGATTCAAAGGCTGTCGTGTTGGAAAAAGCGTTCGCCTTGCCCGTCATGATGAAGCGATAGAGAGAGTCAGTGACCGGCTGCAGCCGATTACCGGTGCGAATGTCTTCGCAGAAATCATAGACCCCAAAATAATTGGTCGTGCGAAAGCGTACTTCTTTGTCAACGTTTTGCGGCGCAGAGCCGCTGCGGTACTGTAGGTGTTGTGGGATAGATCCGCATGCGGATAAGGTCCCAGAAAATGCCAAACAGCAGGTAACGACCACAAACCAATGGTAGACAGTCATCGCCTTCGCCCCCCCAATGATGGTTGCGCCAGAAGACGCTTAGCCCGGCTAAACCTTAGGTTGTTATGCCTTTAAACTACAAGCCATTTTTTTGAAGCAAAGTAGAGGGTCAAGACAACTTCATCTCAGCCTAGCAGCTTCAGCGCCCTACTCTCTTTCGCGTCGCCAGCTTTATAGTACTGACTCGCCACCTGATGGGACTTGTGCTTGGAGTGCGCCATGACCTCTTCCAGGGGGACGCCTTGATTGCGCGCTTCGGTCATGAAGCCAGAGCGCAGGCCGTGGGCGGAATAGTCTTCTGGCTTAAGTCCCGCCAACTGAAGACGCGCTTTCAGGATGTCGTTGAGCATCGCTTCGGACGCAGGCTGCCCGCCGATATTGCCCCAGCGGTCTATCGGGCGAAAGATCGGGCCCCTAGTCGTGTCTACTTCCCATCGCCGCATGCACCAAACCCAGGCTTCCAAGGCCTGGGCTGCCTTGCCAGCCACGTAGATAGTCTCAGCGTCTTGCGTGGTGACGCGCTTTGCGCGGCGCAGGGCGATGGCATATGTTTCGTTTGCTGCCCCCTCCCCTGCTGCCGGGATGTCAGGCGTGATATCCTCAAGCCGCCGGCCGCTCACCTCCGCCCTGCGCCGCCCACCAGAGCCGAAGGCAAGGAGGAGCATCGCAGCATCGCGCATATCGACAGGCCGGGCCCGCTGTGTGGTCTCGATGAGGGCCTCCAGCACATCGCGGGTAATCGGTTTTTTACTTTTGGCTGTTTTCAAGCGGTCGGAGGCTTTCACGGCCGCTTTGATGGCCACGCGGACCGGATTGGCGTCAAAGCCATGCGCCAGATCGCGCGCGATATGCAGCTTCTTCCAATGAGACAGCCGCCGCCGCACGGTGGATGGTGCATGCGGCACGGGCGCTTGCAGCTTGCCTCCCGCCTCCAGGCGCGCGCGCACCGCGTCCGGCATACCATGGCTTGGATCCTCAGCGCGCTGTTTGGGGTCAAACAGATGATGCGCGATGAATTTAAGGATCACATCCTCGCCCGTCGGCCAGCTGAGATGCACGTTCGTCGCCGCCAGGTGCCAGGCCTCG
>CAKZYD010000237.1 GCA_937884085.1 uncultured Sphingomonadales bacterium
CCCTGACAAGGGTGCCATCCATCTGGCGACCGGGGCTGTGGTGAACGCGGTATGGGATCTATGGGCGAAAGAGGTGGGCAAACCTGTCTGGCAACTTGTCGCTGAAATGACACCTGAGGAAATCGTTCGCCTGATCGACTTCCGCTACCTGACCGATGCGCTGACCAAAGAAGAAGCGCTAGAAATGTTGCAAAAGGCGGATGCAGGCAAAGTTGCGCGGATGGAGACGCTGAAAGCCGAAGGATATCCTTGCTATACCACCTCGGCCGGGTGGCTGGGCTATCCCGATGATAAACTTCGCCGTCTGTGCCAAGAGGCTAAGGATGCGGGCTTCACGCATACCAAGTTCAAGGTCGGGCGCAGCTTGGATGACGACATTCGCCGTCTGACCATCGCGCGCGAGGTCATGGGCGACGACATGCACATTATGATCGATGCCAACCAGGTTTGGGAGGTTGATCAGGCTATTGAATGGGTAGGCGCATTATCCTTCGCCAAGCCGTTCTTTATCGAAGAACCCACCAGCCCAGACGATGTCATGGGCCACAAAGTCATCCGCGAAGGCGTGGCTCCGGTCAAGGTCGCCACGGGCGAGATGTGTCAGAACCGGATCATCTTAAAACAAATGATCAAAGAAGGTGCGATTGACATTGTGCAGATCGACAGCTGTCGCATCGGCGGGCTGAATGAGGTTCTCGCCGTGATGTTAATGGCGGCCAAATACGGCTTACCTGTCTGGCCGCACGCCGGCGGAGTAGGCCTTTGCGAGTACGTACAACACATGTCTATGATCGACTACCTGGTGATTTCTGGCGAAAAAGACAGCAAGCGTATCGAATTTGTAGATCACTTGCATGAGCATTTTGTGGATCCCTGCATCGTGGACCGTGGAGCATATATGGCTCCTAAAATTCCTGGATTCTCAATTGAGATGAAGCCAGAGAGCATAGAGCGATACACGTTCCGTCCGACGCAATAGTCCTTTTCCGGTCGACTTGCGGTAAGCCGCCATTGATTTGGTACCATATAAGGAAAACAACATGAAAACGGCAGATCTTATCGATGACTATGCAGATCAGCTGCGCCTTATTCTCCTGCCGTTTCGCGCCTTTGGTGCAAAGGCAAGTTTCGCAGGGCAAGCGCAGACGATAAAGTGTTTTGAAGATAACACATTGATCCGGGCACAGTTGGAACAGCCGGGCCAAGGGCGTGTGCTGGTGGTGGATGCAGCAGGCTCTACTAGGATCGCCGTTCTGGGTGATATGCTTGCCGCACTTGCCATCAAAAACGATTGGGCTGGGATTGTCCTCAATGGGGCCATTCGCGATAGCATCGAAATCAATGGTATGAACACGTTGGTTTTTGCCTTAGGCACAACGCCTGTCAAAAGCGCGAAAGCTGGTCTTGGCACCGTTGGCGGTCCAATCACGCTGGCTGGTGTAGATATCAAGCCTGCGGATTGGATCTACGGTGACTTGGATGGTGTTCTTGTAAGTTCCAACAAACTTGTCTGAGTGTCCGATCACCAGTTTTCGCGGATACGACCTAACTTTAATTGGCTCATAAAGCGCGGCGCATTGATGACCGGCGTTTGGACCCAGGGATTATTTCCGCCATCAACTCTAGTATGTTTTGGCGTTATGCGCCTGCTACATTTTGCAAACGTAAATACAAACAGCGCAATAAGATTGTAAATGTCTTCGCAAAGCTCTGGGACTGGAAACGCATTGCAACCCGATTTGACCGCTCCGCCAACATATCCATAGCCGTTGCAACACTCGCAACAAAATTCATATGGTGGATTTATTGATGTCTGAGCCTATTGTGGGTCGAGGGTTCCACACTACTCTCCCAATGGCCTCACTTAGTATAGGCGTCCAAGAGGAATTCCAGATCGCGATCACTCATCTCTCTGACCGAGTTTGGCAGGTAAGCGGCACCCAGGGCAGTTGCGTAGATTAGCTTCGACCTCACTTCCGGCCTGTCGACGTTTGCAGAGGACACGACAGCGCTAAGGGCAGCCAATCTGAATTCATCTACTTCTTGAACGCGATGAGCAATTACTGCATCCGCGTGTGCCCATGCACGTATAGCGCGTTCGAGCGCCAGATCGGCTTTGGCAGCGCTTGTGACCAGATGGGCGAGTTGCTCGCGTGGCGCGGCCGCACCTTCAAGCTCGGCCGCAACCTTTGTTGACTGTGCAAGCCAGGCATCAAAAATGGCGTCGTGAAATGCGTCAATGTTTTGAAAGTACCCGTAAAAAGAACCGCGCGTCACCTTCAGTTTCTTTGACAGCACATCTGCTTTTAGCGCTGTAAAGCCTTTCTCTCTCAGGGCGTCGAGGCCTGTCTTTATCCACATTTCTCGCGTGAGCTTGGTCATGAAAGCAAGAATATACAGTTATGTATTGATTTGCCATGATCAATAATATACATAACTGTATATAATGGAGGCCTGTATGTCGTTACCAACAATCGCTTTCGCTGTAGGAAGCACAGCATTTGTGCTCATCGGCATTCTTCACACATACGTCCACTTCGCGTGGCTCAACCAAGGTGATCTTTTCCGTCGCATGGACGCGCTTGGGACGACACCACTCGGGGACATGGACGCCTCCATTTGGGGGCTGTTTCAGGGGACATCGATCTTGATGTGCTTTTTCTCATTTGCGTT
>CAKZYD010000238.1 GCA_937884085.1 uncultured Sphingomonadales bacterium
TATCGTGATCACCTCCGTGGACCGGGATGATCTGCCCGACGGTGGAAGCAATCAGTTTGTCCGGGTTATTGATGAATTGCGCAAGCATACGCCGGACACGACGATCGAGATTCTAACGCCGGATTTTCGCAACAAGCCAAATAGCGCGCTTGAGTGTATCGTCGATGCTGGGCCTGATGTGTTTAATCACAACTTAGAGACAGTCCCGAGCCTCTATCCAACGATCAGGCCAGGGGCGCGGTATTACCATTCGCTGCGCCTTTTGGAGCGCGTGAAGGAGCGCAATCCGATCGTCTTTACGAAGTCCGGCATCATGGTGGGCCTCGGCGAAAAACGCCTTGAAGTGCATCAGGTTATGGATGACATGCGCTCAGCCGGTATCGACTTTCTGACCATTGGTCAGTATCTGCAGCCGACGCCAAAACATGCGGAGGTTCAGGAGTTTGTAACGCCTGAGACCTTTGAGGCCTATGCCTCGATGGCGCGGGCAAAAGGCTTCTTGATGGTGTCAGCATCACCGCTGACACGCTCGAGCTATCATGCCGGGGATGATTTCGAGCGCCTAAAGTGGGCTCGGATCGAAAAACTTGAAAGGGAGGAAGCCCGGACCGCGCAAGCGGTTGCGGCAGAGTAGGGCTCGGAGAAGATGCCACGCCATAGAGAAAGAAAACGCCTTCCATATACACCACAGCAGCTGTTTGACCTCGTGTCGGACATTGAGACTTACCCCGAGTTCTTGCCCTGGTGTGTTGGCGCACGCATCACCGATAAGACAGATCACATGGTCACCGCAGACTTGGTCATTGGCTTCAAAATGTTCCGTGAGCGCTTCCGATCTCAAGTCACACTCTCTCGTCCCGGTCATATTCATGTGGACTATGTGCGCGGCCCCCTGAAGTACCTTCACAACGACTGGAAGTTTCATCCTGAAGAGGACGGTGGCACGACCATTGATTTCTGGGTCGATTTTGAATTTAAAAATCGCCTGTTTGAGCGCATGGTTGGTGGCCTTTTCTCAGAAGCCGTGCGGCGGATGGTATCGGCTTTTGAAAAACGGGCTCATGTCCTATATGGCGCGCAAAAAAGGCCACGACCAGCACGGCGTCGTCCAATATCTTCAACGGCTTAAAATCGGTTCTTCAGAAGTGTATTTAAGGCGGTTTGGACCGTCAAATAACGCACTGAGCGTCTATCTTGGTCTTCGTAAAGGTGCTTGAAGGCACGGCTATGGCCGTCGGTTTTCTTTATACCAAACCATACTGTGCCAACCGGTTTATCTGCCGTGCCGCCGCCGGGGCCAGCAATTCCTGTGACCGCGATGGCGACTTGCGCCTTGCTGTTGGCCAGAGCGCCTTGGGCCATGGCTAGAGCGACTTCTTCGCTCACGGCGCCCACGCGCTCCATCAAATCGGGTGAAACGCCTAGCATGCTTGCCTTTGCAGCATTTGAATAGGTGACGAAGCTGCGATCTAGGACAGCAGAGGAGCCAGCCACATCAGTTAGGGCAGCCGCAATCAAACCGCCCGTGCAGCTCTCGGCCGTCGCCACCATGAGACCAGCTTCAGTATAGGTCATCACCACCTGCTGCGCTTGTTCATAAATATCCTCAATGGATGGCATAGAGCACTCCATAAAGGCAGGCGGCGGCTGCGATGCCTGCAAGAAGATCATCGGCCATAACACCGACACCGCCCTTCAACGAGCGGTCGAGCCATCCTATTGGCCCTGGTTTTAATATATCAAAACCGCGAAAAAAGGCGAAGGCTGCGGCCCAAGGCCAGACGGTATTTGGACTTATAAGAGCGACGGGCAGGGCGGCGAGCCATTGTCCTGCCCATTCATCAATCACCACTTCACCTGCATCTTTTTTTCCAGTGAGGTCTTCATGAGCATTTGCTGACCAAACCCCTGCGAGCGTGAAGAAACCAATCCCTAATATCACCGCCAAAGGACCAAGGAACGCGGACACCCCATATGCGGCGATAATAGCCGCAAGCGAACCCCAAGTGCCAGGTGCTGGTTTGAGACAACCGCTCCCAAAGCCGGTTGCTAAGGTGAGAGCAACAAACCGCTTCATTACTCAGTATCAATTGGACAAGCCTTGAGCCATGCGGCTGCATTCTGCATGGCAGCTTGTCGGCTCATGATGATGGTAAGAAGCTCTGCCGTTTGGTTGGCTGGCAGCGCGTGGAGGCCTTCGAGCAACACATCCACTTGCATGCACCCAGCGCTGTCTAAATCAGAAATGGCAAATTGATCGATGATTGTTGCAAGAATTGGGTCAATCACGCTAGCCGCCATGTCTGGTTTTGACCCCAGAAAGGGCGCATATTTGCCGATCAATATGGCATTTGCATCCCCGCGTAAGGGGCCAAAATAAGCCGAAATCGCTGCCCCTTCTTTTGACAGATACAAGTCGTCTCCGCCTGCAAGGCCGCCGCAATGGCTTACCAGCTTGCCTGCCGTGATGTCGGCCAGCGCAATCGTCATGGCGCGCATCTGTGGCGGCGTCAGGCAATCTTGTGCCAGCACTGGCGCGCCAAAAAGGGGACTAAGGCAAGCGAATAGTAGCAACAGCTTGCGCTGCAATCCCTTCCTGCCGCCCTGTAAAGCCAAGCTTTTCTGTTGTTGTTGCTTTGATGCTAACACGGTCATGAGCCACTCCTAATAACGACGCGACATTGTCTTTCATTGCCTGCCGAAATGGGCCGATTTTTGGCCGCTCGCAGATGAGGGTAATGTCAGCGTGGCCAATCACGCCGCCACGCTCTTTGACGCGCTCGACGGCAAAACGCAAAAAAGCATCTGACGCAGCGCCCTTCCATTGCGGATCAGAGGGCGGAAAATGATCGCCAATATCGCCGTCGCCAAGAGCGCCAAATATCGCATCCGTTAAAGCGTGCAAGCCAACATCGGCATCGGAATGGCCCTTCAGCTTATGCGTATGCGGCACAGGAACGCCGCAAATAATGGCATGGTCGCCAGGTTCAAAGGCGTGAACATCAAAGCCCATGCCCGTCCGCACATCTGGGAGGTGAGTCTGCATATGCGCCTCTGCTTTGGCGAAGTCGTCTGGTTGAGTGATTTTGAACAAAGCCTCGCTGCCCGGCACAGAGACAATGCGGATGCCGTTTGATCGCGCCAAAGAGGCCTCGTCCGTATAGCCGTCAGTAGATGCAGCTGCGAAAGCCGCCAATAAATCATTGCGCCTGAAGGCTTGCGGTGTTTGCGCCCGCACGAGGCCATCACGGTTTGGGGCTTCTATCACTCTGTCTATTTCTAACCGTTTGACGCTGTCTGGAATGCGCAAGGTCGGTACCGCGCCGACGCCTGCCTCAACAGCTTCAAGCAAGGCGCGGATTACGGCGCCTGGTAAGAACGGTCTGGCCGCATCATGCACCAGGACGGTCTCGATAGTGTCTGGCAAGGCTTGAAGGCCTGCGAGCGTGGATTGTTGGCGGCTGGCCCCGCCGTTGACGACTGGTGCAAGTTTTTCGCCAACCGTAGGTGGCGCTTCGCGGATCATTTCGTCAAAGAGGGATTTGTGATCATCGCCAATGACAACCTGAATGTGGTCAATCTCCGGGCAATCCGCTGCATGCACCAAGGCATGGTGCAGGATGGGCTTGCCAGCGACCAGTTGATACTGCTTTGGCACTCGACCACCCGCACGAATGCCTTGGCCACCTGCCACAACGATCATTGCAGTTTTCACAGTCTGATGAATGTCCTCAGCTGACGTTTCTCTGCACTGCTATAGACTTCAGAGCTCGGCTGTAAATCGAGAATTGCACTGAAGGCGATCTGTGCGTATAGCTGCCTAATTAATAGGCATTGTGGCGGGATATGATGACGACGAGCCCAAAGATTAAGCCAATTTCGATTGGCCCGATTAAAATTGATATGCCCGTCATTTTGGCGCCGATGTCCGGCGTGACCGATATGCCGTTCCGCAGGCTGGTGAAGAGCTTTGGCGCAGGTCTCGTCGTGTCAGAAATGATTGCCAGTGAAGCTATGATCCGCGCCACGCGCCGCTCGCAAAAGATGGCAAGTAACTGCGCTGATGAATTCCCAATGTCTGTCCAGCTGGCCGGCTGCGAGGCCCATGTCATGGGCGAAGCAGCGAAATTGAATGAAGACCGCGGCGCTGCCATCATCGACATCAATATGGGGTGTCCGGTCAAAAAGGTCGTCAACGGCCATGCCGGCAGTGCCCTGATGCGAGACTTAAAGCACGCGGCCAGCCTTATCGAAGCCACGGTCAAGGCTGTGTCTTTGCCAGTCACGCTAAAAATGCGCACAGGTTGGGATGACGCCAGTCGCAACGCGCCTGAATTGGCACGCATTGCGGAAGACTTGGGCGTTAAGATGATCACGGTGCACGGTCGCACCCGCTGCCAGATGTATCGAGGCCATGCTGACTGGGCTTTTATTAGGCAGGTGAAAGAAGCAACCACTTTGCCAGTTATTGTAAACGGGGACATCAATACCTTTGAAGATGCAGATGCTGCTTTAGAACAGTCTGGGGCAGATGGTGTTATGATTGGACGCGGCAGTTACGGACGGCCGTGGTTCATCGCCCAAGCAATGGCGTATCTCTCCACTGGGGAGCGCATGGAGGATCCACCCATTACCCGTCAACGCGATATCGTGCTGGGGCACTATCAAGACATGCTTTCGCACTATGGCGCCGAGACGGCCGTCCGTATGGCGCGCAAGCATATTGGTTGGTATTCAAAGGGACTTCGTGATGCGTCGGACTTTCGCAATGCCGTCAATCGCGAGAGTGATCCCGACGCCGTGATCAAAATGATTGAAGCGTTTTACGCGCCACAAGCTGAACTTGCAGCAGCGTAGGTATGGGTCGTGTGACCAAGGTTGCTGGTGCAGATGCGAGTATACACTTAACCGATAGCATGATCCTAAATGCTTTCGGTCTTCCGGTGCTCGTTCTCGATGCTGAAAATAGAGTTGTGATGGTCAATGATGCCGCACAGCAGTTCTTCTTGCGTTCAGAGAATGCGTTGATGGGACGGCGGCTCGATGACCTGGTCTTTGCTGATCGCCGCCTAGGGAATCTGGTGAGCCGCGCGCGAACGCACACTGGCGCCATGATTGACTATGATGTGGCTATTCGGACCCAACCGATCCATGCGCGCCGGGTTGATTTGCGAGCAGCGGCTATTGCGGATGCGCCAGGATGTGTTGCGGTCGTTATGGAGCCGCGCAGCATTGCCGATCAGATCAGTTTGCAGCAGGCATCAAAACAGGCCTCCCGAGCGGCCAGCGGGATTGCCAGTATGCTGGCTCATGAAGTCAAGAACCCCTTATCGGGCATCCGAGGCGCCGCACAGCTTATGGAAGACGCCTTGCCGGCAGAAGATGCATCGCTGGCGCAATTGGTGATAAAAGAGACAGACAGAATTGCCGCTATTTTAGATCAGATCGAGGTGTTGTCTGATCAAAGGTCTGCGGAAAAGAAGCGGGAAAATATCCACCATATTCTGGACCACGTCATTGCTGTTGCTGGTAGTGGGCTGGACAAAGGCGTGACGCTTCACGCCGCCTTCGATCCTTCACTCCCCAATATCAATGCAAACTGGAACCAGCTCGTTCAAGTGTTCCTCAATTTGGTGATTAATGCCAGCGAGGCTGTACCACCGGAGGGAGGCCGTATTGAAGTCAAAACCGCCTACCGCCACGGGCGGCGTATTCGCATGCTTGATGCCGAAGAGCCTATAGACCTGCCCATTGAGATCAGCATAATTGACAACGGGCTGGGTGTACCAGATGCACTGCGAGAAAGCCTGTTTGACCCATTCATAAGCAGCAAAAAGAATGGAAAAGGGCGAGGCCAACACCACGAGGCAAAGAGAAAAAGAGGAAACCCAAGGTTTGTTATAGTTGGGCGGAGTGAATAAAGAACCAAATTAAAAGCACAATTTAAATAAAGGGGAGG
>CAKZYD010000239.1 GCA_937884085.1 uncultured Sphingomonadales bacterium
TTTGGCAGAGCCGCCAGCGGAATCGCCTTCCACGATAAAAATTTCCGAGCCATCCGCGCTATCAAGCGTGCAATCGGTGAGCTTGCCTGGCAGCCTTAGCTTGCGCTTATTCGTGGCCTTCTGGCGCTTGATTTCCTTTTCTTTGCGGCGGCGCTGGCGTTCCTCAACGCGTTCCAGCACCCATTCCATCAGGTTTGCGGCCCGGTCCGGCGCTTCCGACAGCCAATGGTCGAACTGGTCGCGTATGGCTGTCTCTACCAGCTTCTGGGCTTCAGGCGTGGAAAGCTTATCCTTGGTTTGCCCCTGAAATTGTGGGTCGCGGATAAATACCGACAACCCAAAGCAAGCACCGCCAATCACGTCTTCGGCTAGGATGTCTTTTGCCACCTTCGCGCTCGTCATTTCAGCAAAGGCTTTGACGCCTTTTGCAAGCGCGCCGCGCAGGCCTGCTTCATGCGTACCGCCTTGGGGGGTGGGGATGGTGTTACAGTAGCTTTCCGCTAGTCCGTCCCCATAGGTTGGCCAATGGACTGCCCATTCAACAGAGCCCTGCTTGTCCGGGAAATCGACACGCCCGGAAAACGGCGCCTCAGCAATGGTTGGTCGGTCGGTCAGGCATTCTGCAAGATAGTCTGCCAGGCCGCCTGGGAAGCGCAGGACAGCCTCTTTCGGGACAGCGCCGCCGGCAGTTGCCTCTTCTGGGCAGGACCAGCGTATTTCCACGCCGCGGAACAGATAGGCCTTTGAGCGGGCAAGCTTATAAAGCCGCGCTGCTTTGAGGTGTAGCGGCCCAAAAATCTCAGGGTCTGGCCAAAAACTGACGACGGTGCCACGTCTATTGTGGACAGACCCTATTTTTTCCAAGGGTGCTTCGGGGACGCCGCGCGAAAAGCTTTGTCGATAGAGGATGCGGTCACGTGCAACCTCAACCACGAAACGGCTCGAGAGCGCATTGACCACGCTGATGCCGACGCCATGCAGACCACCGGATGTGGCATAGGCTTTATCGGAGAACTTGCCGCCAGCGTGCAGGGTAGTGACGACCACCTCCAAAGCGGACTTGTCCGGGTATTTGGGATGTGGGTCGACGGGAATGCCGCGGCCATTGTCGCTGATGCGCAGACTGCCGTCGCTGTTCAAGCTCATTTCAATACGGTCGGCATGCCCTGCGACCGCCTCATCCATGGAATTGTCGAGTATCTCAGCGGCTAAGTGATGGAGTGCGCGCTCATCGGTGCCACCAATGTACATGCCAGGCCGTCGCCGGACCGGCTCAAGACCTTCCAGAACCTCGATATCGGCGCTGGAATAGGCGGGTTGCGCGGCGCCTTTGTCTTTTTTTCCGCTGCCGTCTGCATGTGAGAAAAGGTCTACATCCGACATAGTATTGTGTTACTTTCCTGTGATACCCCAAGATATGGGGGCATGGCGTCCGCTGCAACGATAAATATAAAAACCCTTAAAAGTGAACGAATTTGGAAACCTTTTGTTAACGAATGAAACAGACATTGGCGGTGGGCATAAGGTAGGTTGATTGATGGCTGTCATAGGCAATTCTGTAGAATCGCGCGCGCAAGACACTGGTTCCCGCAGTGGGCTGGCGCGGCAAGACCCACCCCTTCCAGCGGCTGGCGATAAGTACTTTGAGAGTAAGCCCCCACACCATGTGTGGATTGTCACCAAAGTGTATCAGCCGCCGTCGAGCAAGCTACCGCACGTCTTGTTAGATCGATGCGGCCGCTTTCCCGCGTCAAAGCTTTTGTCCATTGAGGCGCTGATGAACACACGGTTCTTTCGGCGCGATAGACGCGATACCTTCAACCAACCAGGATCAGATGCGCCGACCCGGCGGAGCACAGACAAACGCTCAGCCAGCCGTTAGCTTGTAATTTAAATTGCAAGTATCCTTTGTCGTTGCATTAATCGCAACGGTGGAGATGTTCCTTTTGCGTTGCAATGGTTTTGCTGCTGTGCACACTAGCCATAGTCTTTCCGGCGGAAAGGCGATCCTCCCCAAAGGATCTTTTCCTGGCTGCGTAGTTTTTAACTGCGCAGCCTTTTTTTATTTTTTAAATAAATAAACGACTTAACCTCTTCTTTTTGAAGAGCTCCAGCTTGAGATGTGTGGTTTCTAAAACGCTTGCAGCGGTCAAATCCATTTTGCGCTGCAGCAATTTGGCTATGCGCAAGCGAAGAGATTCGCGCACGCATAGCCTGATTTGGTGGTGTTTTCCCGTACTCTAGACGGAATAGTACATGTCGAACTCAACCGGACTTGGCGTTAGTCGTTCGCGCGCGACTTCTTCTTCTTTGAGCTCAAGATACCCATCAATCTGGTCATCGTTGAACACATCGCCTTTGGTCAGGAACTCCCGATCAGCATCAAGGGCTTCGCAGGCTTCCTGCAGCGAATGCGCTACCGTTGGAATGCCGGTTAGTTCTTCGGGCGGCAGAGCATAAAGATCTTTGTCCATGGCATCGCCTGGGTCGACCTTGTTTTGAATGCCATCAAGGCCTGCCATCATCAGGGCGGAGAACGCCAGATATGGGTTCGCCGTTGGGTCTGGGAAGCGCGCTTCCAAACGCTTGCCTTTGGGGCTGGACACATACGGGATCCGGATGGACGCAGAGCGGTTGCGCGCAGAATACGCCAGCAGCACTGGTGCCTCAAAGCCAGGCGTTAGACGCTTGTAGCTGTTGGTTGAGGCATTGGTGAAAGCGTTGAGCGCCCGTGCGTGCTTAATAATGCCGCCAATATACCAAAGACACTCTTGGCTCAGGTCAGCATATTTATCGCCTGCGAATAGAGGCTGTCCGTCTTTCCAAATCGACTGGTGGGTGTGCATGCCGGAGCCATTGTCGCTTGCGATCGGCTTGGGCATAAAGGTTGCGGATTTGCCGTAGCTGTGCGCAACCATGTGCGTCACATATTTATAAACCTGCACGTTATCGGCTGTGGTCAGCAGTTCAGAGAAAGTAATCCCAAGCTCGTGCTGGCTGGCGCCCACTTCATGGTGGTGTTTATCCATGTTGAGGCCCATGGCTTGCATGGTGGAGACCATCTCTCCGCGCATATCTTGTGCGCTGTCGACAGGCGGAACTGGGAAATAGCCGCCTTTTTCACGCGGACGGTGGCCGTAGTTGCCTTCTTCATAGGCCTTGTCGCTGTTGTAAGGGCCTTCTACGTCGTCGATTTTGTAAAAAGCGGTGTCATAGGCCACTTTGAAGCGCACATCGTCGAAAACGAAGAATTCCGGCTCGGGGCCGAAATATGCTGTGTCTCCCACGCCAGTGAATTTCAGATATTCTTGCGCCTGCGCTGCCGTGGACCGTGGGCAACGGTTATAGCCTTCACCCGTGCCTGGGTCTTTAATCGAGCAGAACACAATCATCGTGGGCTGCGCGCAGAAGGGGTCAAGCCGCGCTGTGGAGGGGTCCGGCGCCAGAATCATGTCCGATTCATTGATCGCCTTCCAGCCTGCGATGGAGGAACCATCAAACATGATTCCCTCTTCAAAGGCATCTTCATCCATGAATTCCGTCGCCATGGTGAGGTGTTGCCACTTGCCGCGTGGGTCTGTGAAGCGCAGGTCAACCCAAGGGATATCCTCGTCTTTTAAGCGTTTCACCAATTCACTGATGGTTGACATGTTAACCGCGCTCCTTCGCTGATATTATCCATACCAGACACGGACGGCCTGGCGTTGGCCGCAGAATGCATAGTTTTTCAGCAGAATCAAATGGCGTCGTTGCCCTGTTCGCCAGTACGAATCCGAATGGCCTGCTCCACTGGGGTCACAAAAATTTTGCCATCCCCAATTCTGCCGGTTCGCGCGGCTCTGCTAATGGCCTCGAGTGCGGACTGCAGGATGGCGTCTGGCACAATCACTTCCACTTTCACTTTGGGCAAAAAATCGACCACATACTCAGCGCCGCGATAGAGTTCTGTATGGCCTTTTTGGCGACCAAAACCCTTCGCCTCTAAAACAGTAATCCCAGTAATCCCAACCTCATGGAGTGCTTCTTTGACTTCATCGAGTTTGAACGGCTTTATAATGGCTTCTATTTTTTTCACGGCTCTGCCTTTTTACTCCCCAATCCCGAGACCCTGTGTGTACGCGCGGTCTGCCCTAAGGCATATGGACCAAAGCATTTTTTTCGCCACCACTCAATGGATAGCGCGCGGATTCGACGAACCGGCTTGGCCTAGGCGGCTGTGTTTGATACGAAATAGCTATCAGCACCTTGCACAAAAAATAGGCATACTTCTTTCGAGCACCGGTGCAGTCATGCGCAAAGGCGTCTTGACGGCCTTTGCTCCTAGACCTAGACAGGCCGCTCCTGTGGCGGGTGTAGCTCAATTGGTTAGAGCGCTGGCTTGTGGTGCCAGAGGTTGCGGGTTCAAGTCCCGTCACTCGCCCCACGTTCTCTATAGTCTCTCTGCTAAGCTATGCTGGTTAGCGGTCTTGCGCCGGTTTCTTCTCGACCTTGCTCCAAATCGGTTCGCCCATTTCATCACGCGGAACCGTACCGCCACCCGCCGCTGAGTCGTTTTCATAAAGCGGGGAGGTGGCGCACGCGGACACCGTGCCCATGAACAAAGCGAGGCAGATGTGGCGTTTTAGACCTTTAGGCATGAGAGCGAACTTTTCCTCCAAGCATTAGGCTGCGTTCTTAAGACTGCTGTTGTCTGGCTTATCAAAATCACTGTGTCAAACCAATGGATGACGATTGCGTCACTCTATGAGCCGGCTATGCTCCCTGTCATGAGCTTAGCGCCCCATAGAGTGTTTACCCCAAAAGGAATGGGGCGTGTCGATGTGCAGACGATAGCGGACGGTGTGCCTGGGCATGTTTTGATGGATAGAGCAGGCCAGGCGGTGGCGCGGCTGGTTTTGGCGCTGCGGGGGAAGGGCCATGCCGTCATTTTCTGCGGGCCTGGGAACAATGGCGGAGATGGCTATGTGGCGGCGCGTTATCTGAGCCAAGCGGGTTGGACGGTGTCGCTCTACAGCACCGTATCCGTGGATGAACTGGCGGGGGATGCTCAGCACGCCGCACACTTATATGCAGAGGCGCCGCAGATTTGGTTCCCTGGGGATATGCTCGAAACGAAGGGCGCAGTCTTCATTGACGCCGTTTTTGGGGCAGGATTGGCCAGGCCATTGGCCCAAGAGCTCGCTGCGACCCTGGCGCACAGCTATGGCGCGGCAGATATCAGCATTGCGGTCGACCTCCCATCTGGCATTTCCGGCCTCACAGGAGCGACGCTAAATCCCGAAGTTACCCTGCAGAGTGGCCATAGCATCACCTTTGGAGGCCCAAAGTTCGGCCACTACTTAATGCCCGGAAAGGCGCTTTGTGGAACGCTATGGCTTGCTGACATTGGGCTTCAGGCTGAGGCTTTGGAGAATGAAGCAACAGGGAACCTGCTGGGGCCGCATTTATTGTCAGGCTTGGCTGCCTGGCAACCCCAAGGAAATGACCATAAATATGAGCGCGGCCATGTCGGTATCGTTATGGGGCAGGGCGGGCGCAGCGGCGCGGGCCATCTGGCGAGCATGGCAGCGCTGCGGGCCGGCGCTGGCCTTGTCACCCAGCTGGGCGCGGCCGACCCACCGCCGCTACAGGCTATTATGCAAGCACCGCTTTCCGATGCGTCAGACTTAGCCGCTCTGGTCACCGAGCGAAAAATCAGTGCGCTTGTCATCGGCCCAGGTCTTGGTTTGGATACCGCTGCCATTGATGTCGTCTCAGTAGCCTTAGACTTGCCGCTTCCCATGGTCTTTGACGCCGATGCTCTCACGATTATCGCAAGACAGGGTTGGCATCACAGGGTCACCGCGCACCATATCCTGACGCCGCATGCAGGGGAGTTTAGCCGCCTGTTTCCCGACGCAGCAGATATCTCCAAGATTGAACGCTTAGAGGCGGCCATTGAAAAGATAGCGGGCGTTCTCTGCTTTAAAGGTCCAGACACACTCATCGCGCAAAAAGGACAGCGTATTCTGATCAATCCCTCTGCGCCGCCGGCCCTGGCGACGGCTGGCAGCGGTGATGTTTTAAGCGGGTTGATCGCTGCGATGATCCAAGGGGCGCCCAACCTGCAGAAGGCTTGTGGTGCCGGCGTCTATCTCCACAGCGAAGCAGCAAAACAAGCGGGGCCAGGTCTCATTGCCGATGATTTGCCCCAGGCTTTGCTTTCCATGAGGGCTAGCATCGGCTTTTCCCCTGAGAAACAGCTGCGCGGTTAGAGTTGCTTTCATCCAATCTTGTGATATGAGAGCGCCAGTTTTCTCCGGAGGCGAAGTCTTAGGGCATCGCTGCCGTGTGCGCTGGGCTCATGTTCAGCGCCAACAGTGCACAAAGCGCAAACTTGGCCGCGGGCGTGGCGGAATTGGTAGACGCGCTGGTTTTAGGTACCAGTGTCTTTGACGTGGGGGTTCGAGTCCCTCCGCCCGCACCAGCAGTGCTTTGCTTTCGGTGAGTTTGGAATAACCGTAGTGCTGGAAATACAGCAGAACTAGATAAGAAATCGAAGCGACACTCCATGCAAATTGAAGAAACCAAGAACGAGGGCCTGGCCCGGGCCTTTGCTATTACCGTTCCAGCCGCGGACATTGAGGCGCGCATCACGGCGCAAGTGGACGACCTGCGCAAAAAGATGCGCATGCCTGGCTTCCGCCCTGGAAAAGTGCCGCCAAAGCTTATCCGCCGCCTGCATGGGGACGCGCTGCGCGGTCAAGTGATGGAAGAAACCATCAACGAGACCACCGAGAAGCTGATTGCTGAAAAGTCTCTGCGCCCTGCAGGCCAGCCGACATTCGATGTGAAAGAAAATGAAGGCGAAGGCGACCTTGAATACACGATCGAGCTTGAGGTTCTGCCGGAAATTGCTGAGCCAGACTTGAAAGCCATCAAACTGGATAAGCCAATCGCGCCAGTTGCCGACGCGCAGGTGGATACACAGCTCGAAAAAATCGCAGAAAATCAAAAGAACTATGTCGCCGCAGCCAAGACATACAAGGCCAAGGATGGCGATGCCGTGGTGATCGATTTTGTCGGCAAAATTGATGACGAGGCCTTTGAGGGCGGGTCAGCCGAAGGCCATCAGTTGGTCCTTGGCTCTGGCTCCTTTATTCCTGGCTTTGAAGAGCAGCTCATCGGCGTGAAAGCCGGTGAAGAAAAGAATGTCGAAGTGTCTTTCCCGGAAGACTACGGCGCAGAAGAGTTGGCTGGCAAGGCAGCGGTCTTTGAAACCAAAGTCACGGAAGTGAAAAAGCCGGAAGCGGTTACGATTGACGATGAGTTTGCAAAAACTCTTGGGCTAGATGACCTGGCATCGCTGAAGACCACCATTTCTGAACAGATTGAGCGCGAGCATACGCAGCTGACGCGAACGATTTTAAAGCGCCGTCTGCTCGATATCCTGGCTGACCAAGAAAAGTTTGAGGTTCCGCCATCGATGGTTGACGCGGAATTTGAACAAATTTGGTCGCAGCTCATGTCTCAAGTCGAAGAGGATGAGAAGAAAGACCTGGAAGACAATGACGCGGAAAAAGCTGACTATCGCGCCATTGCAGAGCGGCGCGTCCGCCTCGGTCTTTTGCTTGCTGAAATCGGGCAGAAGAACGATGTGCAAGTCAAGCAAGACGAAGTGAACCGCCTCATCTCCATGGAAGCGCAGCGTTTCCCTGGCCAAGAGCAGCAAGTCGTCGAGTTTTATCGCAAAAACCCGCAAGCCATGGCCCAGCTGCGCGCACCGCTTTATGAAGACAAAGTGGTCGATTTCATCCTCGAAATGGCAACGATGAACGAAGAAACCGTCGACCGCGATGGTCT
>CAKZYD010000240.1 GCA_937884085.1 uncultured Sphingomonadales bacterium
GATGCCATTGATGTCGGGGAGGCCGAAGCCAACGGCATCTTCGACACGCTGGCCAAGTTCGCAGGCTATGGCTTTAATAAGAGCCACGCGGCTGCCTATGCCGTCGTTGCGTACCACACAGCGTATTTGAAGGCGAATTACCCCGTTGAGTTCATGGCCGCTTCCATGAACTTAGATCTCAACAACTCCGATAAACTGGCGAGCTTTGTGACCGAAGCCAAGCGGATGGGCATTCCCATCTTGCCCCCGGCCATCAACATCAGCCAACCTCGCTTCAGCGTCGAAACGGTCGATGCGGACATGACTGAAGGCGCGCGCAAGGAAGTGCAGGGGCGCGGCATTCGCTATGGTCTGGCTGCGATGAAGAACGTCGGTGAGCAAGCCATGGCTGCCATCGTGGCAGAACGCACATCAGGCGGCGCGTTCGAAACAATTTATGACCTGGGCGAGCGGGTAGATCCACAAGCGCTGAACAAGCGCATGCTGGAAAACATGGTCCGTGGCGGTGCTTTGGATGGGCTGAATCAAAACAGGGCCCAAACACTGGAAGCCATTCCCATCATCTTAAGGGCTAGCAATGATTCAAAGGCCCGTAAAGAGAGCCAAATCGTCAGCCTCTTTGATGACGCAGACTTAAGGGCTGCCATGCCGCCGTTGCCTGACGTGAAAGCCTGGTCGCCGCTGGAGACGCTGAAGGAGGAGGAAACCGCATTCGGCTATTACCTGACAGCCCACCCCTTGGACCTCAATGCAGATGACTTGGCGGCGCAAGGCGTTCAAACCGCGGCGCAACTTTTAACAGATGTTCCGCCCGATGAGGGCCGGCGCGGTGTGCTTGCGGGGCTGATTGTGGAAACCTATGAGCGGCGCAGCAAACGCGGAAAAGTGTTTCTCAATGTGCGCTTTACGGACCAGTCTGGACCCTTCGAAGTCAGCTTTTTCGATGAGACTATCGCAAAGGTGCAAGAGCTGGCGCTGCGCAAAGTGCCCATCGTCATGAACGTGTCTGCTGACATTCTGCCCGGTGGTGACCGGGTGAACTTGACGGCTCGAACCGTCGCCGCTCTTGGGGAGAGTGCTGGCCCAACCCAGCGCTTTAAAGAGTGCCGGATTGACTGCCCCGCCGATCCAGAGGTGCTGGGCAGCCTCAAAACCCGCCTTGCGCAATTCAAACAAGGTGGTGGCCAAATCACCCTGCATTTGCGCACTGGCGACGATGATGAAGTCACCATCACCCTGCCGCATCGCGTTGAGCTCAACCCCGCCGCTCGCAGTGCCTTGGCCGACATTCCTGGCGTGCGATACGCAGCGCTGGCGTGAAGGACCCCCTAACGAAGAAAACGATGGTGCGGCCCAAGCCGGCTGCGACCTGTCTCGTTGTCCGTGATGGGCAAAAGGGCCTCGAGGTCCTTATGGTGGAGCGCAATCGCAATATCGTGTTCGGTGGCGGCGCAATGGTGTTCCCAGGTGGCAAGCTCGACCTGGGCGACCTCCATAAAGTCCCAGCCGGCGCTATCCGTGGAGGCATCGGTGTTCCGGCCATGGTGAAAGCCCTAGCCGATACTGCAGCGCGGGAAGTCTTTGAAGAAACCGGCCTGCTTTTAACGCGCTCAAAACACTCTAAACGGCAAATGACGGAGCGCTTGCGCAAGCGACTAGCGACCCGATGGCGCGACCGACTGGCTAGCGACAAGCAGGACATGGACGCCTTCTTTCGGGTATCGGGCCATTATCTAGACTTGACCGACTTCGGCTATTTCGCCCGCTGGATAACCCCATATGGCCAGGTAAAGCGCTACGACACCTATTTCTTCTTAGCCCGCGCGCCCAAACACCAGATCCCAAGCCATGATGGATGGGAGCTGGTCAATGCCCATTGGCTCACGCCGCAGGAAGTGTTGGATGGGGAAGGCAAAGACGGCTTCCAGCTCATGTTCCCGACACGCATGAACCTGCGCCGCCTGTCTAAATATGCCAGTGTGCGCGATGCCTTTTCCATGACCTGGGCGGAGTCCGTCATTCCGGTTCTACCGAAGATCGAGAAACTGGAAGGCCGCGTCATGGCGCGCATTCCCTCCAACGCCGGCTATGGCAAGGAAGGGCTTTTTCAGCGACTTGCTGTTTAAGGGCCACTAAATCCTTGCATCCCTGCGGTTCGTCGGTTAAAGGCCGCCCCATCACACACGCCGACCTGCCCACTTCGGTGGCTCCGGTGTCTGCTTTAAACGGCGGGCTTTTGTAGGGCGGCGGAGGATAGAACCGGAAAACGAAGGAGAAAGCACATGGCTTTGCCAGCTGTGTCTATGCGGAGCTTGCTTGAAGCAGGCGTCCATTTTGGTCACCAAACCCACCGTTGGAACCCGAAGATGGCCCCGTACATCTTTGGCGAACGCAACAAAGTTCACGTCATCGACCTGAGCCAAACAGTCCCTTATATGCAGCGCGCACTAGCGTTTATCCAGGAAGTAGCAGCGTCGGGCGGCCGCATTCTTTTTGTCGGTACCAAGCGCCAAGCGCAGGATCCGATTGCAGAGGCCGCCAAGCGGTGCGGCCATTATTATGTGAATTCCCGTTGGCTCGGCGGCATGCTCACCAATTGGACCACAATTTCCAAGTCTATTAAGAAACTCAAAGACTTGGATGAAGTTCTTGATTCGGGCGCTCAAGGCCTGACAAAGAAAGAAGCGCTTCAGCTGCAGCGCCAACGCGACAAGCTTGAGGCGTCTCTCGGC
>CAKZYD010000241.1 GCA_937884085.1 uncultured Sphingomonadales bacterium
AATGCCAACGATATAGCGGGACAGCGGTCCAACCTCCATGGCATTGCCATTCCAGCGCGGGCTCTTAATCCAAGAATACTTGGCTTGCTCGTCCAGCTCTTGGATATTGGTCTTCGTACCCTTGGCGTTCGGGCCGAGGGCAAATTTCGGCTGGGTAACGCCATCCCATGGGTGAAGACCCACGCTTTCGTCCTCATACTCATACCAAGAGTGCGCGACGAACTCCTGAATCTCATTGGGGTCGCGCGCATCGACTTCATGCACCCGGCTCAAATCACCGTTGATAATAGCGCCACGTGGCAGCAGCAGGTTTTCAGAGCTATAATCATTGGCGTGGTCAGGAATATCGCCGTAGCTCAGCACCGCCTGGGAAGCGAGGCCACCGCCATAGGTCCAGTCTTTATAGAAGGAGCCGATGGCCAGGATGTCGGGAATATAGACCTGCTTCACAAATTCGATCGAAAGGTCGATGACCTTCTTCACCAGATTCAGCCGCTCCATATTAATGGCGCCAACTGCGCCCACATCCTCGATGTTAATGGGGCATGGGACACCGCCCACGAGCCAATTTGGATGCGGGTTCTTTCCGCCAAAAACCGTATGGACCTTTTTGATTTCCTTTTGGAAATCGAGCGCTTCTAAATAGTGCGCCACGGCCATCAGATTGGCTTCAGGCGGCAGCTTATAGGCTTCATGGCCCCAATGCCCGTTGCGGAACAGCCCTAGCTGGCCTGACTCGACAAACTTCTTCAGCTTGTTCTGCAAATCACGGAAATAGCCGGGGCTCGAAAGCGGCCAGCTCGAGATGGATTGCGCCAGCTCCGACGTGGCTTTCGGGTCGGCAGACAGCGCGGAAACAACATCCACCCAATCAAGCGCATGCAGATGATAGAAATGGACCAAGTGGTCATGAATTTGCAGCGCCAGCTGCATCATGTTGCGGATGGAATTGGCATTTTCTGGGATTTTGATGTCCAGAGCATCTTCCACTGCGCGGATGGAGGTGAGCGCGTGGGTGCCTGTGCAGACCCCGCAAATCCGCTCAGTAAACGCCCAAGCATCGCGCGGATCACGGCCTTTAAGGATCACCTCAAGCCCGCGCCACATGGTGCCGGTGGAGACGGCATTGCGGATGACATTGTCATCATCCACATTCACTTCGACTCTGAGGTGGCCCTCAATACGGGTGACCGGGTCCACAACGACGCGGCGACCGCTGTCGTCTAAGTTAAAGCCGTTTGGTGTTTGAATAGCCATTGTCTGTGCCCCCTATTCAGCCGGAATTGGCGGCAGTTCGTCCGCGGTTTCTATTTTGTCGCGCGCGCGCTTCAGCGCCGACAAGCCAGCATGCCCAGCGACAGCCGTGCCAATGACAGCGGCGCTGACGCCGCCAATTGTGTCAGCATTGGCTTCGACGCCAAGCGGGGTTTTAACTTGAGCGAGGCGTTCATAGAACGGCCCGGAATCCCAGAAGTCTTCTTCCGAACAGCCAATACAGCCGTGACCGGATTGGATTGGGAAGGAAATACCCTCATTCCAGCGCACAGTGGAACAGGCGTTATAGGTTGTCGGCCCGCGGCAGCCCATTTTGTAAAGGCAATAGCCTTTGCGCGAGCCTTCATCATCCCAGGCTTCAGCAAACTGGCCCGCATCAAAGTGCGGCCGACGATAGCATTTGTCATGAATGCGCTGACCGTAGAACATGTTGGGACGGCCCAGCCGGTCTAGCGGTGGGATACGGTCAAAGGTCAGCATGTAGCTAACAACGCCCGTCATCACTTCCGCGATGGGCGGGCAGCCAGGCACTTTGATAATTGGCTTATCTTTGATGACTTTGTGGATAGGGGTTGCCTGGGTCGGGTTTGGCTTGGCCGCTTGGACGCAGCCATTGGACGCGCAAGATCCCCAAGCGATAACCGCCTTCGCATCTGCTGCCATTTCCTTCAGCTCTTCCACAAAAGGTCGGCCACCGACGATGCAGAACATCCCATCTTCATTGAGCGGGGGATTGCCCTCCACGGCAAGGATGTAGTTCCCCTTATGCTCATGGCGGATATCATGCAGGATGTCGGTGGCCTGTGTTCCGGAGGCCGCCATTAGGACGTGGCTGTAATCCAGCGACAGCATGGAGAGCACCACGTCAGAGACTAATGGGTGACCGGACCGGATAAAACTCTCAGAGCAACAGGTACATTCTAAACCATTGAGCCAAACCACGGGTGTGCGTGGCTTGGTTTCCATAGCGTGGGCTATGTTGTTGGCGAAACTGGGCGCCAGCCCGAGCGATGTCGCCGTTAAAGAACAGAATTTCATGAAGGAGCGACGCGAGACGCCTTGCCTTCTTATAATCTCATAAAAGGTCTCTGCCACTCCGTCCCCTCCACGGCTCATGGTTTCCAGTCGTTGTGGCGCCAACTGGGACGGACGGAATGTGTTGCTTTCGTCGTGTTGGGACTTCCCCAAATCTCAACCATCAAAAAAGCATCGCCATCCTCCCCAAGTGGCGTCATGGAAAGCATG
>CAKZYD010000242.1 GCA_937884085.1 uncultured Sphingomonadales bacterium
GTTCGGTCTAAGTCAATCTTGGCCGTTTTATACGCATTTGCGACGGCGTCGCGCGCGGCGACTAGCTGCGCTTTTTCAGCGTCCAACCGTTGGATGAGGTTGGGATCATTGTCGACAATCTCGACAATGGGATCGCCTTTTTTGACCATGCTACCGTCGCGGACATACCATTTTTCAATACGGCCTGAGACCAGAGCATTGATATCCTGCAGACGGTCATCCGGGTTCAGCGCCGTGACACTTCCCGCGCCAGGCGCGCTCTGCACCCAAGGCACAAAGACTAAGAACGCAGCTGCAACAGCGATTGCCGTTACGATCATACAAGCCGTGGCCCACATGACGCCTGGAACGCGCACATCGGCTAGGGGTTTGAAGTATTGAATATGTTGCTCACGAAAAGGCATTGCTTTGCTCTATCGCGCTTCAGGGACCAAGTGCGGCCTTGGTTCAGAGGCACTGGGGTTTGTTACTGCCGTAAAGCGGTCAAATGACGGCGTTAACACCTGCTCAGTATAGCCAAGATGCAAGAAGGCGTTAAAGCTAAGCGCCTCTTGCCGGTTGGTGAAGTAAATGACGGAGGTGCCGCTACTTTGAGCCAGGCTGTCCAGCGCCGCTTGCAGGGCGTCCTTAGGCACAGCATCCATCAGCTGGGTCATGACCAGAAGCTTAGGATGCGCAATAATTGCTGCGGCCAACTTGAGTTGCATGGTTTCCGCAAGCGACAGTGGCCATCCTGTTGCAGCCAGGTCCGTGTCCAGGCCTTTGTCAAAGCGTGCAATGATACCCTCCAGCCCCACGGCGCGAATGGCAGCAGTGACCTTTGCAGGCGTCGCATCGGCCGCACTGAGGCGCAGATAGTCGCGGATTGACATCTCAACCAGGGTTGGCCTGTCGAGTACCATCACCTCACGACGCAGGCCATGAACCTCTGTTTCCATGATGTCTGAGCCACCAAAGGCGATATAGCCACCAAGGGGGTTCACATGCCGTTTGAGAAGGTTGGTTACCAACCGCTGAATGCCATGATTGGCAGCATGCGCCATCACTTGCTGGCCGCTCTCGATTTCAAAATTGAACGTTGCTGGCAGCCCCCGTGCATCTCCGCGCACATTGACGAAGGAAAGGGCATTGCTGCCGGTTTCTTCTGCAATGCGGCCGCCTGGCTCCTCTTGCTCAACGTTGTAGAACAGAGACAGTTCTTCAAAGGCAGCGCAGAGGTCATAGAAATAGGTGAGGTAAGATCCAAGCTGGGACAAACCGAAAAAGACCGCGGAGAGAACCAGCTCTGCCGCAACCAGCTGTCCAAGGGTCAATTGCCCAATGATGACCAACCAGCCACCAAGGCCCAAGAGCGCCGCGCTTGCTGCAGCGTACAGCACGAGAAACGCAATCGTTTGGCTAAAGGTATAGCGAAAATGGCTCCGGTGGGCTTCAATATACTCGCCAGTTGCTCCATCCGTGCGCGTTAAAGCATGTGCAATATGTCGGTCTGATTTGAAGTAGCCGTTTGAGGCGCCAAGGCCTTCTAGCCAAGCCGCAGCCGCATGTTTCTTATGCGATAATGCAACCGCTGTGCGAACAGCGCCGCGGCCCCACACAATCCAAATTCCCCAGATGAGCCCGATCACGACGGCATTAAACGCGATGAAATATTCGTGGTAAAAGGACACCAGCGTGAAGCCCACAGCCGCTTGTAGTAGCACTGTAAACGCGCCAATCACCAAAATAGGAATGTTCCGCTGTACCGTCACAATATCAAAATACCGATTGAAGAGCGGCGCACGCCTATCATCAGAGAAGAAGGGATTTTGCGCATAAAGCGAAATGAGGGCAATTTCTGAAACCATTCGCGCATAAAAGCGGCGTCCGAAAATCTCCATGAGGTGCACCCTGAGGGCATTCAAAAGCCCAGAGGCCAGCAACAAGCCAAACAGCGTTAGAGACAGAACAATAAGCGGACCTGCCAGACCAGTAAATGCGACTGTGTTGACCAGCATTTGCACGGAAATCGGGGTCGCAAACGACAATAGGGAAATGCCAATCCCATAAATGAAACCAAGGAAAATGAAGTTGCGCTCGGGCTGAAACAGCTTGATGAACAGGCCAAGCACTTGCCCCACAGTCAGGTTAGATGGCGCCATTGTGCGACCCTAATTTCAAAAACCAACATTTGTTCGCGTGTGCGGACTGAGGCCCCGCTCGCATCTGCAGCAATTTCCACATATGGTGTTTAACGCCGCATTCAATGCGATTTGCGTTAAACCGCAATGCAAAGCGATTGAATTTTTAAGAGGAAAATTCAATCAAAATACAAATTGTGATACGAAAGAGCGATAGTTGGTCGTTGAATGGTCTGCAATGCAGCTATTTGGGCAGCTGTTCGCGTTTGATTTTTTTAGCCAAGGACCATTTGTGAACCTCAGTAGGCCCATCGTAAATCCGGAATGCGCGCACTTCGCGGAACAATTGTTCCACGATGGTATCCCGAGTGACGCCCATACCGCCCATCACTTGAACGCAGCGATCCGCAACTCTAAAGAGCGCTTCCGAAACCGAGACCTTTGCCATAGAACTTTCCACATTACCGGTTTCCCCGCGATCTAGGGCATCCGCGCACCAATCGATCATGAGTGCTGATTGCTGCAGGTCGATCTTATTCTCAGCCAGCATGAAGCCGACGCCTTCATGGTCGATCAGCAATTTGCCGAAAGCTTCGCGGCGGCACGCATAGGCGGTTGCAATCTCCTGGGCTCGCGTCGCGACACCGTGCCAGCGCATACAGTGGCTAAGGCGCGCTGGGGCTAGACGGACTTGGGCATAGCGAAAGCCTTCGCCTGGATTGCCAAGCATGGCTGACGCGGGCACCCGCAAGTTATCGATGGTGATTTCCGAATGGCCACCCGGCATGGAACTGTCGATGGTGTCAAGCACCCGGTCGATGCGAATGGCTGGGTTTGGTAGGTCCACCAAGAACATGGAGGCACCTTCTTCGGCTTTGGCCATGATGATGCCGACCTTAGCGCCGTCGGCGCCGGTTATGTACGTCTTGCGGCCATTGATGACCCAGTGATTGCCATCTTGCACTGCCGTCGTCTTCATCATGGAAGGGTCGGAGCCCGCGCCGCCTTCCATGGCTGGCTCTGTCATAAAGAAGGCGGAGCGCGCCTCGCCGGCAATCATCGGCTTTAAGAAATGCTCTTTTTGCTCATCATTGGCTTTCTTCCCAAGCAGAAACATATTGCCTTCATCGGGCGCCGCGGTGTTACAGGCAACTGGGCCAAGGGGCGACAAGCCGGATTTTCTGAGCACATGTGCTGTGCCGCGCTGGGTGAGATGGGCGCCGTTATCCAAGATGTGCGGCGTCATTACCCCTGCTGCGCGGGCCTTCTCCCGCATTTCCAAGACCAGGTCTTCCGTTGGCCCATGATCTTGCATGCGTGGGTCCTGCTCGTATGGCGCGATTGTGCTGCGCACAAAGTCTTCAACGCGTGTGCCAATTTCCTGGGCAAGACCCTCGTCTGGATAAGACATTCTATTCTCCGTATCGCTTTGCCTTTGCTATGAAGCACCAGAAGCAACCTTGCCAGCCCGCAAAATGTTCAGGCAGGCCATAGCAACGTGATGGAGCCTTCCCATATGACGCAGTGTATCTAAGGAGGGTTTTATGAAGCAGCTTGGTATTCTTGCCGTAATGTGCAGTTTGCTCGCAGCCTGTGGCAGCGATGGCGAAGAAGTTGGCGAATTCTATAACGACTGGACTGGCAATGAAATTAAAGTCGAGGCTTTGCGAGACCCTAAAGTCACTGGCGTGACCTGCCACATGACCCATTTTGACCGAGGCGTTATTGACCGGGTTACCAAAGGCAACTGGTTTGAAGACCCGTCCAATGCCTCTATCGCCTGCCGCCAAACCGGCCCAATTGAAATAGGCGAGATCAAACTTGGCAAAGGCGGTGAGGAAGTCTTTCGGCAGCGGCAAAGCCTCGTATTTAAGACCGTCGCGGTTCGACGGATTTACGATCCGGCCACCAATGCCTTGCTCTATGTTGTCTACAGCCGAAAGCCCATTGATGGGTCGGCCAAAATGAGCTTATCGACGGTAGCGCTTTATGGTGCAGGCCCAGACGGCGGCACGCCTATACCAGCGAACTGCGTCATTCCAGAGCGCGCGGCTGGTTGAAAAAACTCTCCTTTGACCAGGCGATCGTTTGATCGGTTTGCGCTAAGGCGCTGAGCATTTCGATGTGCACATTGCCGAAGAGCGCAGCGGCGCCCCAATCAATCGGCAGCGTGATGTCATCCGTTGTTTGGTGGTAGTGTGTGCTGAGGAAATCACTGCGCATCTGGCGCCCATCGATCCCGCTGCCTTCTGGGGTGGCACTGCCGATGTTGAGGTAAATGGCGGGAATGCCGCGCTCTACAAAGGAATAATGGTCTGACCTAATGAAGATTGCTTCCTCTGGCATTGGGTCATCCTCCAGGTCCAAGCCGTAGCGCGCTGCGGCCTGTTTAGCGAAAAGCCCAAGGTTGGAATGGTTTTCACCAGAGGCTTGAATGGTTGCAAAAGGATAAAGGGCGACCGGCATATCGATGTTGAGAACGGCGGCAAGCGTTTCAGGCGGCATCGGCAGGTTGCGGGCGAGATATTGTGAGCCTAACAAGCCGGCTTCCTCCGCGGTTAACGCTGCGAAATAAACATCCTTTTTGAGCGGCTGGGGCGTTCTGGCCAGCATTTTGGCTGTTTCGATGAGGGTGGCGACGCCAAGGGCGTTATCAATTGCGCCGTTGTAAACAGCATTGGATGAGTCGCCCTCTTTCAAGCCGAGATGGTCAAGATGAGATATCAGCATTACCGCCTCTTTCGGCCCCACTTCCGCATCCGCGGCTGCCGTTTCGCTCGCGGTATATGAAAGTTTTCCAATCACGTTAGACG
>CAKZYD010000243.1 GCA_937884085.1 uncultured Sphingomonadales bacterium
ATGTTCCAGAAGCACATTGTCATCGGCCATACCATGAATGAGGAGCAGTGGGTCCTTAAGCCCATCCAAATCATCAAACACATTGGCTTTGGCATAGATAGCGCCATTGTCTTCAGCGGGGTCGCCAAGATAGCGCTCTGTATAGTGGGTATCATAGAGCTCCCAGAGGGTAACCGGCGCCCCTGATACGCCCGCCGCAACCAGATCGCTGGCTTGCATCAGCAGCTTCAAGGTCATGTAGCCACCATAAGACCAGCCTTCCACGCCAATGCTGTCTGCCTGTATGCGCGGATGCTGTGCGAGAAACTCTAACGCCAGCTTTTGGTCGTCGACCTCGGGGCTGCCCAAGGCTTTGTAAATTGGGTCTTCGAAAGCTTTGCCGCGGCCACTCGATCCGCGATTGTCGAGCTGCATGACGGCAAATGTGCGGGCATAGACTTGCGTAACGAGGCTGCCCCAATCCCGGCGCACCAGTTGCACGCCTGGACCGCCGTACACATTCAAAATGGCTGGCACTGGTCCATCGCCGGGCGGAAGATACAGCGCATAGTCCAGCGCCGTGCCATCGGGCCTGGTGAGCGACCCGTATTCAGGCGCCACATGATCCTCTAAAAAGGCAGCATAGGGATGCGTCTCATCAAGCTTGTTTTCTTCAATCCAGCGAATGAGATCGCCCTGCATTGAAAATAGCCCCACTTGGGGCGGCTGGGATGGACTAGAGCGGTTAATGAGAGCGGACCCGAAGTCAAGCGCGATGTCAGCCTCATTCCAGAAGCCAGGTGTCGTGATGCGCTGCGGCGCTTCGTCAGTTTTCAACGATACGGCATAGACATGCTTTTCAAGAGCGCCGTCCTTGCGCCCACTGAAGTACACCGTGCCTGTCTCTTCATCGACGCCATGCAGTCTATCGACCTGCCAATCGCCAGACGTAATCGCCCGAACAACCTGCCCGTCTCTGCCAAGCAGGTAGAGATGCTGAAACCCATCGCGCTCTGACGCCCAAACAAATCCGGTGTCGTCTTTCAGCACATAAAGGTCATTGTGCAGGTTGACCCAGGTCTGGGACCGTTCTTGCCAGAGCCGCCTCGTTTTGCCAGTCGCCACATCCGCTTCTAAGACGTCCAGCGTCTTCTGGTCCCGCGTTTGGCGCTGAACCAGCAGGCCGGAACTATCCTGTAACCACGTGACGCGGGCCAAATAGCTATCTGGATCCGGCCCCAAATCGACTTCCACATAGCGCCCAGGATCTTCGACAGGCGCTACAAACAGCCTCACCCGGGCATTGGCCGTTCCCGCGCGCGGATAGCGCTGGGCGATGAGTGTCGCTGCGCCAGCGTCAATTTCCGGGCGCTGAATGATATCAACGGGCGCCTCATCCACCATGGTGTAGGCAATGAATTGACTGTTGGGGCTCCACCAATAGCCGGTATCGCGGTCCATCTCCTCTTGTGCAATGAACTCGGCCATCCCGTAGCTGATGGTCTCCGTTGCTGCTGGGCTGAACGCAATGGCCGTCTTGCTGGTGCGCGGCTGGATATAGAGCGCGCGGCCGCGCACATAGCTTACCAGCTCTGCATTGGGGCTAAAGCGGGCATCGGTCTCAAAGGTGCTATCGTCTGTCAGCTCGGCGACACTTGGCGCATCGCCGCCAAGGCCAACAACCAACAATCTGCCATCGACAGGCACCAAAAGAAGATCAGAACGGCCTTCGGGCCAGCTATACTCAACGATACCACTGGTTCGAATACGTTGCCGCTCGCGCCTGGCTTTTTCCGCTTCCGATAAATCCGCGCCCGTGGCGACATCTTCATAGGCCAGCAGCAGGCGCGCCTGGCCCGTCTTTACATCTGCTGCCCACAAATCGGTGATAGCCACATCCTTATCATTTGAACGCAGAAAGACGATTGATGACCCGTCGGGGCTAAACCCCAGACGTCCGGCGGTCGGGCCATTCAAGGCTGGCTCAGAAAAGACACGTTTAAAATCAAGCATTTGCGCGGAAGCCGGGGAGATTGTTGCCAGGATAACAGCTGGGAGCAAAAAAAATTTCATCGAAAAAAAACTGCATTTCATCCACTGGCCCCTTTCTCACCGTATATCAATCCGGTATATGCGATCGCACTTTATACTATAAAACTACTAATTGGCCGGACAGTGTCGTTAAACGGTGTGGGGATCAAGCCATGACAAGGGCTGATGCTAGGATGTGGGTGAGTAAAGGCGTTTTCAGCCTGGCGGTGGCTGGCTGTGTTGCTGCCTGCACGCCGGCAACACCGCCGCGAGCGCTCAATGGCGGCATTGAGACCCCAGACGGCTGGACGGCGAACGCGGCTGACGAAGCCCAACCCCTGGAAGAGGGGTGGCTGGAAACTTTTGATGACAGCCGCCTTGAAGAGCTGGTTGCCTTAGCGAAAGTGCGCAACCCGGATTTGCGGATTGCCGCTGCGCGCTTTGCACAGGCCGACGCCAACGCACGGATATCCTTCGCCGATAAGCTGCCCAGCTTGACGGCAAATTTTACCTCAACGCGCTTGCAAAGCCGCTTTACGGCGCCCAATGGCCAGGTTGGCGTGGTGCGGCAAAACCAATTCTCCTTAAATGGTGAAGTCAATTGGGAGTTGGACGTGTGGGGCCGCGTTGCAGCGCAAGTGGCCGCAGCGGATGCCGACTATCAAGCCAGCGCAGCAGACCTTGCCGCCGCCCAAATTTCGCTCAGCGCCATTATTGCCCGGGCATATTTCAATGTTGTCGCCGCAATTGAGCAACTGCGGTTGTCGCAGCAGACCGTGGAAAGCTTTGATAGATCGCTGCGCATCGTGCGCTCGCGCTATGCACGCGGCATTACCGATGCGCTAGACGTTCGGCTCACCGCCAATTCGCTTGAAAGCGCCAGAGCGCTGGAGGTTTTGCGGCGCAGCGAACTGGATAACAACAAACGCACCCTCGAAATCCTACTCGCCGATTACCCTGCCGGCCAGGTGGACGTGGCTAAAGACCTGCCGAAATTGCCACCGCTGACTGGCCTGGGACTGCCCGCAGATTTGCTCAGCCGCCGCCCAGACGTGCAAGCCAGTTATCTCAGACTGGCCGCAGCAGATTTTCGCGTGGCACAATCAAAACGCGCCCTACTGCCACAGATGACGATCAACGCAACGGCGGGCAACCAAACAGAAATATTCTCGGACTTCACAGACTTCGACAGCCTAGTTTGGCGGATTACCGGCGCTCTTGCGCAACCAATTTTTCAAGGCGGTCGGCTCAAAAATGCAGTCAAGCGGGACCAAGCTGCCGCTGAGGAAGCGCTGGCCAGTTACACCCAAACCGTCTTAAACGCCTTTGAGGAAGTCGAATCAGCCCTTGCCAATGATCGTTTGTTCGTAGAGCGCGAGCGCTTCTCCGCCCAGGCCGTCGAACAAGCCGCTGCCGGCGCCCGTCTCGCCGAACAACAATATAGCCGTGGCCTAACAGCGATCTTGAGCCTACTTGACTCCCAGCGCCGGGAGCTTGATAGCCGCAGTCAGCTGATTGACGTGCGCGCAGCACGCGCCCAAAATCGGGTGAATTTGTTCCTAGCTCTAGGCGGCGCCGCAACCAAAGAGGAAACACTGGAGGAAAGCCTATGAGCCACAGTCAAAAATCAGCGCTCTTCATCTTTGGCCTTTTCCTCATGGGTGGCGGCATTGTGCTGGCATTGGTCCTCGGAAAACCGACCCCAGAAAAAGCAGACCCCAAACGCATTGCCCCCGTCGTCAGCATCCTGCCGGTTGAGCCAGAAACCCTCTCCATCAATGTGGAAGCGCAAGGCAG
Organism: uncultured Sphingomonadales bacterium; assembly: GCA_937884085.1. Classification (GTDB taxonomy): domain Bacteria; phylum Pseudomonadota; class Alphaproteobacteria; order Sphingomonadales; family CAKZYD01; genus CAKZYD01. The sequence goes on from CAKZYD010000243.1 coordinate 3,808, forward strand.
TGTTGTCCCGCAGCGGGAAATTGACCTGGTGGCCCAAGTGGGTGGACGCATCACAAAGCTAGCGCAAAACTATTTCGATGGTGAGTTTTTTACCGAGGAGGAAGCCCTTGTTTGGATTGACGAGAGAGATTTCAGAAACGCCTTGACCCGCGCAGAAGCCGATGTTGCAAGCGCCGAGCAACAATTGGCGCTAGAACAGGCAGAAGCAGATCAAGCCGCGCGCGATTGGGAACTACTAGGCGGTGAAGGCGAACCGACCCCCTTGGTGCTGCGCAAACCCCAATTGGCAGAAGCAAAGGCCAGGTTGGACGCGGCCAGAGCCTCACTAGCTGATGCGCGGCTCAATCTAGAG
>CAKZYD010000244.1 GCA_937884085.1 uncultured Sphingomonadales bacterium
AAGCTGTCCAGAGCAACACTCTACCAAAAAGCAAACAGACAAGCCGTGGCATGACGATAGGTTGGTTAGCGCATGTTGGGCGGGAAGCTTTGCTGCGCTGCTGGGCGGCCGATAACGCGGTCTCTATAAGCGACCACATTTTCCCATTTCTCGATTGGGATGAAGCTTTGCGCCAGTTGCACCGAGTATCCCACATTCGTATCGACAGCGGAAAAGCCTGAGGCAAGCATATACTCCCTATCCGCGAGATGCTTATTCAGGACGCTCAGCGTTTGCCCAAGCCGGCGTTCCTCGATGCCTTTCACAGCGTCTGAGCGTAGTTCGCTGGGAATAAACACCCGTTGCTGGATTAAAGATGCGCCATGCACCGCCATGGTCTCGGCATAGTGCAGCCATTGGAGCCATTCGGCGTGTTCCGGCTCGCCCATCTTGCGCATGAGAGGACTGCCTGTCTTCTCGCACAGATATTGCGTAATCGCCCCAGACTCAAAAATGATGGTGTCATCGTCTTTGAGGCAGGGTACCCGGCCGAGCGGATGAATGCTCAAATAGTCCTCAGAGCGCAACGCATCTAGCGTGAACGGCATGACCTCAACATCAAAGTCAATTCCAAGTTCGTTGAGCAGCCATAAGCTGCGCACAGAGCGAGAGCCCTCCACATGATATAAAGTGATGCCCATCGGTATTCTCCACGCCGATATCCTATCAGGGGTAAGTAGGCAGGCGCGCGCAGTTGGCGAGACAGCAAGAAAGATAGGGTGCATGACAAGCAGTTGACGCCAAGCGCCAAAACCAAGTCTAAATGCTGCTTATGACGACGCCCCTGCATCCCGGCATCCATGCCGCAGCGAAGCCTGACAAACCAGCTATCATCATGGGGTCAGGGCTGCAGCTATCCTTCGCCGCGCTAGAGGCGTGCTCAAACCAACTTGCGCATGTTTTGCGCCAGGCCGGGTGCCAGGCCGGCGATCATATCGCCATCATGATGGAAAACACGGCTTGGTTTTTGTGCATCACGTGGGCGGCGCAGCGGGCAGGGCTCTATTACACGCCCATCAATTGGCATTTAAAGCGCGCGGAAGCAGCTTATGTTATCAACGATTGCGGTGCGAAAGCCCTCTTCACGTCTTCCGGCCTTGCCGAGCTAGCTATATCGCTTGCTGCGGTTATACCTGCTGTCGCGCGGCGTTTTTCCATTGGCCTGGTCGAGGGCTTTGAGGAGTTAGAAGCGCTTGCTGACGCCATGCCAACCACGCCGATAGAGGACGAGACCGAGGGCATGCCAATGCTCTATTCCTCCGGCACAACAGGCAATCCCAAAGGCATAAAGCGACCTTTGACGGGCAAAGCTTTTGGCGCGACGGGCGTGTTGGAAGGGCTGATGCAACGCTTCTATAAATTTGGCGCGGATGCTGTCTTTCTCTGCCCCGGGCCGCTTTATCATTCCGCGCCGCTCAACTATGCCATGGCCACCATCCGTCTTGGCGGCACAGCAGTGATCATGGAAAGCTTTGACCCAGAAAGGCTGCTCCAGCTTATCGAACAACACAAGGTCAATCGCGGCCAGTTTGTGCCAACCCATTTCATCCGCATGCTGCATCTGCCGGAGGATGTGCGCGCGCGTTATGATGTGTCGTCCATGCGCTATGCGATCCATGCGGCTGCGCCATGCCCCATTGAGGTGAAGGAGGCGATGCTGGCCTGGTGGGGCCCGGTCATTTACGAATATTATGCTGGCTCGGAAGCCAACGGCTTTTGCATGATTAGCCCCTCTGAGTGGCAGGCGCATAAAGGCAGCGTCGGCCAACCCGCCATCGGGCCCATCCACATCATCGATCCCGACAC
>CAKZYD010000245.1 GCA_937884085.1 uncultured Sphingomonadales bacterium
GTTGCGACCCTCATTGTGGACGGCGCGTTCATTCCCAACCAGGCAGCAGGCTCGACCATTTCCAACGCCTGGGATGTGACGCAAATCGAGATTTTGCGCGGCGCCCAATCAACCCTGCAAGGGCGCAATTCCTTGATCGGCGCAATCGTGGTCAATACCGAAGACCCAACAGATGAGTATGATTTTCGTGGGCGCCTCGTATTCTCAGAAGCCGATACGCTTGAAACATCGGTGGCCTTTGGCGGACCAATTATTGAAGACCAACTGTCCTTCCGCATCGCAGGACAATATTTGAGGAGCGACGGCTTTACCAAACGGCCTGATGGAAGCAATGCCGACGAGGAAGAAAGCTACCTCCTGCGCGGCAAGATCCGTATCGAACCAGAGGGCATTGAGAACCTCACCTGGGACCTGGTTGCCACCTACACCGATGAAGAAGACGGCGGAGTGCTGGTGAGCGCAGCTGATCCAGATGCGCGGACACAGCAGACCGATGTCCCGACCTTTACCAAACGCGAGGTTTTCACGCTCGGCAGTGAAATCACGTATGACTTGAGCGATAAGTGGACGCTTCAATCCGTCACCAACTATGCAAAGCTAGAGACCGACGAGATAGACGATTTCGACGGCTTGCCCAATTTGGGCTTGCCTATCTCCCCGCAACGCACGGACCTGCGCGACAATATCGATTGGCTGCAGGAGTTTCGCGTTCTCTATGAAGGCAGCCGCATCTCCGCCTTGTTTGGCTCCCTCTATGCCGGGCGCAAGAACGACGATCTGACCAACGTTCAGCAGACCTTGCCCATCCCCATGGCCGACCTGGCGGACTTGACTGCTTTTGGACTTCCCGGCGTTGGCCTGGACCCGGTTTACCAAGGCGTTGTGGCACAAGCGACGGGCGGAGCGATTACCAATTTCACAACGCCAACCGATGCACCACGCTTTTTGAACGACCCTCTACTGCTGGGCCCACTGTTGCCACTGAGCTCAGATTTTAATTTCAATCCAAGCTTTCGAACTTTCGCCATCTTCGGGGAAGCATCTTACTATGTGACGGATGCCTTCGAGCTGACGTTTGGCTTCCGCTATGAAAATGAAAAAGCAAAATATGAAGCCAGCCAGGTCAATGTGCTGGTTGAGGCCTCCGATGCCCTAGCCTTGTCTCCAGGCGGCAATCCAGGACTTGCGGAGGCAATCCAAACCTCTCTCACAAACAGCCTAACGCCGTTCGTGGGCCCAGGCACTGCAGCTGCGATCGCGGCAGGCGGCACACCATCAATCTTGCCGTTCTATGGCGAAATTGCAGAAGGCGCTGTGATTGCGGCGACCGGCGGAAATCAAAATGCGTTGACACCCGTAGCGGTTGATGAAGACCTGAACTTTAACGTCTTCCTGCCGAAGTTCGTTGCGACCTATCATGTCAATGACGATGTGTCTTTCTCAGCCAGCGCGCAACGCGCCTATCGGCCCGGCGGCATTGGCATTAACCCAGTGCGCGGTGAAGCGTTTTTATTCGATCCCGAGTTTAGCTGGAATTATGAACTGGCCATGCGCTCAAGCTGGCTCGATGACACGCTCATCTTCAATGCCAACCTGTTTTATATCGACTGGAAAGATCAACAGATTGAAGTCACCCTGTCGGGTACGCCGCAAGATACCGCCACGCAGAATGTGGGTGGCAGTGAGCTATATGGCCTTGAGACCAGCTTGATTTGGCAGGTGAACGAGCATTGGAATATCTTCGGATCTTTAGGTCTGCTCGAAACAGAAATCACTGAAATTGATGCCACCAATGCCGCGTTGCTTGGCGATGAATTCCCCTTTGCGCCAAGCGTCACCGGGGCGCTCGGGGTGACCTATGAGCATGGCAATGGCCTCACAGCGACGGTGGACCTCAACTACCAAGGCGCATCTGAACCGGTGCTGCCCAACAACTCCGGCGCAAACCCATTCCCAGGCAGCACCGGCCTGCGCAACGATGAATTCGTACTGGTAAACGCACGAGTTGCCTATGAGCAGGAGCGCTATTCCGTTTTCTTTTATGTCTCTAACCTGTTTGACGAGACATATTTGGTGAATGCGGACGCGCTTGCTGGCAATGTCATCGTGGGAGAACCGCGCGTCTTTGGCGGCGGGGTCACGTTCGACTTTTAAGGGGTCAGCGCAAGGCATGGAGCACCGCCAAGAGGACTGGACTCCAAAATCTATTTGGCTGCTTGCCCTCGCTTACGGCGGCAGCTACGCGGCCTTTCTTATCGCGCTGCGCTATGGCGTGCCGGTACCCTCAGCCAGACCTGCCATGCTCACGGGCTTTGCGATCGGCGTACTGCTGTTCCTGCCGGTGCCAATTGCAGCGCTGGGCCAGCGGGCACGCACTCTCGGAAAGCCGGATGTCAAAAGCGGGTTTTGGTCTGGCATCTCCGCCGCAGTCATTGCGCTGGCAACCGCCATGGCCTTCTCTTTTGATGGCATCGGCATTCTAACAGCGCTTTTGTTCATGCGTGGCGGCGTGTTGATCCTCAGCCCGTTGATCGATAGATCCCTTGGGCGAAGCGTTGCTGTGGCATCTTGGATCGCGCTTGGCCTGTCTCTGATTGCCGTGTCCCTTGCCATTTGGGGGCTAGGCACCATCACAGTCAGCCCCGCCCTCGGCGCCACGCTTGGCCTCTATCTGCTTGGCTATGGCGTCCGCCTCAGCTTTATGACACGGGCGGCGAAGTCAGACACGGCTGGTCTGCGCGCCGTTTATTTGAGCCAGGAATTGATATGGACCGCCACAGCTCTTGGCATCGCAGCTTTCGGATTATGGCTCAGTGGCCGTGCCCCGCTGGCGGGGTTTCTACCCTTCTTGCCCGCCGGCCTCGCCTATGCCAGCGCGCTCACAGCCGGGTCGCTCATCTACTTAGATGCGCGGGAAAACAGCTTCACCATCCCCATCAACCGAGGCGCCAGTCTGCTCGCTGGACTTTTTGTAGCGTTCTGTTTCGCAGCCTTTGGCGCCGGCGCGCCACCCAAAGGCATTGACCTGATCGCAGCTGGATTAATCCTATGTGCGCTCAGCGTCTTGGCCTTCAAGCCGATACTGCATCACTAATCTGCGCAAAAGCGTCATTCATAGTCTTCTCGACGCCAAACAGAGTGCCCGCCATATGG
>CAKZYD010000246.1 GCA_937884085.1 uncultured Sphingomonadales bacterium
GACCTGGGGTCCGAATGTCTTTGTGAGTAAGCACTGCTGGACGCCAGCACCGCATCAATCCTGGCGATATACCCGGCAGGCCATGGCTTATCACAGTCAGGCGCAGACTGGCCGCAAATGGACAGTATTCAGAAGATCATAACGATGGGTCTCGGCTATGTGCATCTTCCCCCGCTGTTGGAACGCTATCCAGACGCGCAGCTTGTCTTAATTGATGCTCTGCTTCCGACGAACGATGCGGCGGGTTACCTGCAAAGCTACGTGCCGGACTTAACGCCAACGCCCAGCGGCAGCCATCTTGCAGAGGCTTTTTTGCGGACCCGCAGCGATCTAGTGTTTTGGCCAGGGATTTATACCGAACACGCCATCGCGATCCCTGGGGAACACTTGTTTGACGCTTATGCCTTACATGTCAAAAGCCGCGCTCTATTGCGTGGCTGGCAAGCCGGGCGGCAGATGGCGGAGAAGGCCCAGGAGAGCCTCAACGCCCTGCTAAACCACACAAGCGACGTGCAGATATTGCTGCCAGATTGGGCCGAACAGCATAGTGGGCTGCAGCAAGATTTTGGCAAAGCGCGTATCAGCTATTATGCTTTCAAGAATCGCACAGCGGCATTGGCCGCCGCACTTGGATAGACTGGAATGTCCTTAGAAATCTCACGTGGCAGTGCTCCAAGCCGACTGTTAAGCCTCTTAGGAGACGAGGACGCAGGAGCCTTTGCAGCGCTTGGGAAACCGGCGGCCCTCAACAAAGGCGCGACGCTTTATGAAGAAGGTACACCTTGCAATTATGCCTATACCCTAGAAAGCGGTGTCCTGATGCTGGAGCGCCTGTCCATGGACGGTCGGCGGCAAGTCCTAGCCTTCGTCTATCCTGGCGATTTCATTGGCATTGAAGTGTCTGGAAGACATTTGGTCAGCGCCGTCGCCCTGAAGGATGCTACCCTCACCCGCTACCCCATCAGCGAAATCGATGCCATGGCGCGTAACAAGGCCAGCGTTGACCACGCTTTAAAGCAGGTAACCAATCGGATCCTGGCCTATGCCCTCGACCAAATCTGTGTGTTGGGACGCATGGATGCGCGCCAGCGGCTTATGTTTCTATTTGTGCACTTGATGCACCGGCAAATGCTGGAAGAGCCAGTCGATATCGATATCCCCATGACCCGCCAGGACATGGCTGATTTTCTGGGCCTAACCATGGAGACGATTTCTAGAACAGTATCGCGGCTGAAGAATGAGGGCCTGATCAGCCAAACTTCGGCCCATAGCGTCACTATCAATGATCTGGCCCATGCTGAGGAACTGCTTGACCTTTCCGTCACCGATCGTCGAGCGGATGAATTTGCTCTGGAGGAATGACATAGGTCATGGAGCGCGGCATTCGACAGCGATAAGCAGACTTAAAATCCAACGGAGCACTCTATGAGCAACATAAAAACTGATATGCCTATCCTCTCTTCCAACGAGGGGGTTTGGACGGGTTGGTACCGTCACTACGACCCAGACGGCAAATTATTTGATGAGCACCGCTCAAAGCTGATCTGCCGTTTCCCTGATGATGGCCCCGTGCCCTATCACCAGACCAATGTTTATCAGTGGGACGATGGCAAGATTGAAGTGCGCGATTTCCCTGCGACGTATAAAGACAAGCGGGTTTGGTTTGACAATGATCTCATTTATGGCTGGGCAGCAGAGGTTCCGCTGGATGAGTATAACCGCACCACGATGCTCAATTGGGTGCGCAAAGGGGAAGATGACCTCTATCTTTATGAAATGATCCATAATTCGGATTGCGGGAAGTTTCGCTCCCGCGTCTGGCAATGGCTCAAGGGCGGCAAAATCCATATGCGGACCCTCATCGATGAAACCAAGAAGACCGATGACTGGGCAAGTGAGACGGCCGACCGCTACTAAAGCGGACACGTTAAAGAAGACATTCCTTGACCTGAGCCGGGTGTTTCGCCCGGCTCTTTTTTTTGCCTAGAGCAATCTCATATTCCGTTTGAACATGAGATTGCTCTAGAGTCTTGCTCGGTCGCACTTTCGAACCGAATAACCGGTATCCACTTATTCTGAAAGTGCTCTAAAAC
>CAKZYD010000247.1 GCA_937884085.1 uncultured Sphingomonadales bacterium
CGCAAGCCATGGATATTCTTGGTCCGGCAAATGGCTTTTCGCTGCGTTCTCAAGCTTTCCACGATCATATCCGGCTTCTGAGCGACAAAGTTGATCAGGATCGACCGCTCTTTGAAGACATTGCTCGTGTGCAGGCTGATATTCTAAAGGGTAAGCCACAGACGTGGTCCCTCGGCATCCGCGAAGCGTAATGTCAGCGCTCAAATGACGATGATGGAGGCACGATGGCGCCGCGCTGCCCGACCACATACCGTGCCATATCATGGCCGCATCGGGCCGCTTCTTGAAGCGTCGAGCCGCGCGCAAGGCTCGCAAGAAAAGCGCCGTTAAAACTATCTCCAGCGGCAGTGGTGTCCACAACATGAGAGGCTGCCGAGAAGCCACCAAGGCTCACAGATTGGTCAAGGGGAAGCGGGCCGTTTGCACCGTTTTTCAGCACACCAAGACGGATGCCGTAGGCACGCAGCCTATGAAGGGTGTCGTCTGTTGAAATGTCATCAAAGAGTGCAGCCTCGTCGTCAGCGGACGGCAGCGCAATATCACAGCAGCGCCAGGCCCGCTTAATCCAGTGTTGAGCCGTGTTCCGGTCGCTCCAGAGCTGTGGACGATAGTTGGAATCAAACGCCACCAGGCCACCCGCAATGCGGTATCCCATTAGAAAATCCAAGAACAGCGACCGACATTCGTCGTCCAGAATGGCAAGGGAGATGGCAGAATAGGAAATCAGATCAAACCGAGACAATGCGCTAAAGTCTTGTCCATGGATCTTATGGAACAGATCTCGCGCCGCTGAGAGGCTCCGCCAATAGGAAAAGCGCCTCTCGCCATCGGCATCCGTTTCGATTGCGTAAAGGCCGATGGTTCGATCGGGATGGCGCCCGACAAGCGTGCTGCCCAAGTCTTCTTGCGCAAGCAGGTCTAAGACTCGATCCGAAAACCCGTCTTGCCCCACCAGCGTGCAGTAGCTCACATCGACATCGGCTTTTCCGGCTCTCTTAAGGTAAATCGCCGTGTTCAATGTATCGCCAGCGATTGCAAGCGTACAGCTGGAATTGCTGGCGCTGTTGAGCGATAGCTCCACCATGCATTCGCCGATGCTGACGATTGACTGTAGTTTCAGTTTAAGATCGGTGCTCATTAAATGGTCTTAGACGTCTTGAAAGGCAGTCGCTGCTGAAATATGCCTGCGGCGACCGGTTGAAGAGGCTGGCAAATGTGCCAAGCGGTTGCCTCTCACGCAACATATAAATGATTGGGACCCCTCATGAGCTTATACGAAGATTATCTGAGTGAAATTGAAACCCGCAAAGAGCAGGGTCTGCATCCAAAACCGATAGACGACGCAGCTTTAGTGGCGGAATTGATTGATATCATCAAAACCGAAGGCCATGCGCACCGCGAGGACGCACTTAAATTCTTCATTTACAATACATTGCCCGGCACAACCAGTGCTGCTGGCGAGAAGGCTGCATTCCTGAAAGCCATCATCCTTGGCACGGTTGTGATCGAGGAAATTGCGCCTAGTTTTTCATTCGAACTTCTATCCCACATGAAGGGCGGGCCATCGGTGGCTGTTCTTCTGGATTTGGCGCTTGGTGATGACAAGTCGATTGCTGAAGAAGCGGCTGAAGTGTTGAAAACACAGGTTTTTCTTTACGAAGCGGATATGGATCGCCTGGCAAACGCCTATGGTGCCGGTAACGATGTGGCTGTCGATATTCTGGAAAGCTACTCGCAGGCGGAGTTTTTGACAAAACTTCCCGATATCGAAGAAGAGATCGAGATCGTGACCTATATCGCTGCTGAGGGCGACATCTCCACCGATCTTCTCTCCCCCGGCAATCAGGCCCATTCTCGTGCTGACCGGGAGTTGCACGGCAAATGCATGATCTCTGAGGCCGCGCAGAAACACATTGAAGCGTTGAAATTGCAGCACCCCGGCAAGCGCGTGATGCTGATTGCCGAAAAAGGTACAATGGGGGTTGGCTCATCACGTATGTCAGGCGTCAATAATGTTGCTTTGTGGAACGGCCAGCGGGCCGGCCCTTGTGTGCCCTGCGTTAACATC
>CAKZYD010000248.1 GCA_937884085.1 uncultured Sphingomonadales bacterium
CGATAGGTGGAGCCAATGGCGTGGCAGGCGTCTCCGATGAGAAGAAGGTCCCGCTGCTTGCAAATTGCGGAATTGTTTTTTATTTTTATAGGGTGTCCACCGAGATGTACAACGCAGACGGCTTTTAGGGCAGCTCCAGCGCTCTGAATAGCGTCGTTCAAAGTGTCGACCGTCATTAAGCCCGTCTCAGGGTCAACATCAGCGAAGACCACATCCGCGCCTGCCATGAGCGCGGCGTAGGCGCTGGCGACTCAGGTGATAGCAGGAACGATAATTGTATCGCCAGGCCCAAGGCCAAGCGCGGTATAGGCTGCGTGGAGCGCAGCGGTGCCGTTTGCAACCGCGACGGCATGCGGTGCTTTCAACGTTTCTTTTAAGGTTGCTTCAAAGGCATCAACGGCTGGCCCAGTCGTGAGCCAGTCGCTTTCTAAAACCGCTTTGACCGCTGCAATATCATCTGCATCCACCGCATGGCGGCCATAGGGCAGGGTTATCACTGCTCAAGCCCCAGCATGGCCCGCAAGGCTTTGGGGTCCAGCCAGTCATCATTTTTATCTGAGGAATAGGTGAATTCCTCATCCACCGGCTGCGCCCCTTGCGCCAGGTAGGACACGCGATTCCACCACGCGAAGACCGGCTCGATGATATAACGGTCTTTCAGCTCAATCGTCGTACGTGCATCATCAATGGGCACCATCACTTCATGCAGCTTCTCGCCAGGGCGAATGCCGACGATATGCGTCGCCATATCGGGCGCCAAGGCGGCGGCTAGGTCCGTGATGCGCATGGACGGGATCTTCGGCACGAAGACTTCGCCGCCATTCATCATGGCGATGGAGCTCATCACAAAATCAACGCCTTGCTGCAGCGTGATCCAAAAACGGGTCATGCGCTCGTCTGTGATAGGTAGGCTGTCCGCGCCTTCATTGATAAGCTTCTGGAAGAACGGCACAACGCTTCCTCGGCTGCCAACCACATTGCCATAACGCACCACGGCAAACTTGGTGCCATCCGCGCCGGAGAGGTTGTTCGCGGCTACAAAGATTTTATCGCTCGCGAGCGTAGACGCGCCATAGAGATTGATGGGGCTGGCGGCCTTATCCGTCGACAGCGCAAGCACTTTTTTGACGCCCTGCTGAATGGCGGCATGAACGATATTTTCCGCGCCAAGCACATTGGTGCGGATACATTCATACGGGTTGTACTCTGCTGCAGTCACTTGCTTCAGCGCCGCCGCATGGATAACTTAGTCCACCCCGCGCAAGGCAAGGTCCAGCCGACGCTCATCGCGCACATCGCCAATAAAGAACCGCATTTCCTCGCGCTGAAATACGGCATCATTTTGCATCTCATACTGCTTCAGCTCATCGCGGGAGAACACCGCCACCCGGCGCGGCTGATAGCGTTCAAACAGCGTCTTGATGAACATCTTGCCAAAGGAGCCCGTGGCCCCTGTGATAAGGATGGAGCTGTTGTTAAAGATATTCGCCGCCGCTGGGTCCCAGCCTTCAATGGCTGTGCTAGGCGCTTTTTTGTTCTCTTGAGCGATTGGGCGTTCGATGCCCATGGGCAAGGCCTCCGATTTGCTGAGCCGTGACATTCAACAAATCATTGCCAACTACGGTAAAGAAACGCTTACTGCGGACGGAAAAAAACAGGCGCAAGGCCGTGCAGCGAGACCATACCCCATCCAACCCAGTCGTAATCCTGAACTCGATTCAGGATCTGGTTGAGCGGCCCGAGCGGGTTGACCCAGACCCCAGATCAAGTCCGGGGATGCGGACGTATTATACCGCCATCCTGAACTTGATTCAGGATCTGGTTGAGCAGCCTGAGCCTATTGCGGATCAAGATGCTGAATCAAGTTCAGCATAGCGGGTTTGAAGCTATTGTGTCGATAAAAGACAAAACCCTCGTCTTCCGTGCCGATGGCGGCGGTCATCGTGGGATTGGGCATCTCATGCGGTGCTTGGCGTTGGCAGAAGCGGCGGCGGCGCTGGGTGGCAGAACTAGTCTCTGGACAGAGGCCTGTCCGCCTCCTGTCGCAGCGTTATACCGAGACCGTGGCATCCCAATCGAGCGCCCTTCTAGTAGAGCAGATTGGCTCATCGTTGATAGTTATGACATCACCAGCGAGATGCGGGACAGTTTGCGAACTTCTGCGCAGCGAATGCTCGTGATTGACGATGTTGGCGACAATGGACCCTATGAGGCTGATCTTCTTGTCAATCCAAATCTAGGCGCCTCTGAACCCGGATTCCTGGCGGGATCAGACTATATCTTCCTCAGGCAGGACGTCCTCTCCGCAAAGACCAAACGCAGTTTCGGGCCGGTAAAACACATCCTCATCAGCTGCGGCGGCAGCGATCCCGCGCAGGCCAATCCATCGGTATTGCATGCACTTCGAGGCCTGCCCACCGACGTAGAGGTGCGGCTGCTGACCGGTGTTGACGTGTCTCCTGAAGCAGCTCCGAACGTGGAGTGCGTCAGCGCAAGTTTTGACATCGCGGCCCATCTCAACTGGGCGGATTTGGCGATTCTGGCGGCTGGTACTGTCCAGTGGGAAGCGGCTTATCTCGGCTGCCCTTTTATTCCGCTCATTATCGCTGACAACCAGAAGCCTGGAACGGATGCTTTTGCAAACCAGGTGGGCTTTGAGGCGCTGGACTGGCGTGCAGAGCACCATATCCAAGCTTTAGCTAATGCCGTCACCGCACTCATGGCGTTGCCTGAAGAAAGGCAGCGGCGCGCTTATATCGGCCAACACATCATAGACGGCCAGGGCTGCCAGCGTATGTTGGCGGCGATAGCCCAAATAGCTTGAAGTCAGATGGTTTGATTGAGCGCTAGGCTCGTTGGCTTGGCTTTCGACTGCGCCCCGCCAGGATGCCCATAGACCTTGACCGGGTTTTGCTGGCGTTGCACCTCGGCGCTGATGGTTTGCATCATGGATTGCGAGGTCTCCATCTGGCCTTTGAGCAGCATTTGATTGCGTTCTGCAGCAGCTTTGAAGACCATCGCGCTGTCTGTCAGTGCGCCGCGCAGGCCGTCATCTAAGGACAGCTTGGGCTGGGCCAGGTCTTTCACCGTCACCATGGCTTTCTGATAATTTGAGAACAGCGCTGCCTTGCGCCCTGCCAAGGCTTCGACTTTGCCGGCTTCCCCCGCAATGAGCGCGGAGGATTCTTCATCAAGCAGAGCGGTGAGCTCGCCTGTCACCGCGAGGAGGGATTTCGCTGCGGCTGCATGGGTCTCTTTCATTGGCCAATCTCCTGGAGGCTGAGCAATTCTTTTTCTAGGCTGTCTGCAATGCCAATCCCCCCGGCTTGTGCAATAGCTTTGCCGTATTCTTGGACCATGAGCGAGCGATAGACTTTCTCGCTATGGCCGCCGCCAAAGGGTCCTTCTGTCTCAAGGCCGGAGAACATGGTCTCCAAGAGCGTTGAGAGGAACATCCCTTCGAATTCCTGCGCCGATTGGCGAATGGTGCTTGCTTGCGAAGTTGGTGCTGCAAGAGGCGTGAGTGCGTCGAGCATTACATCACCTCCAGCTCGGCTTGGATGGCGCCAGCGGTTTTCAGGGCCTGCAAGATGGAAATCATATCTCTTGGGCCAACGCCGAGTGCATTGAGGCCATCGACTAGGTCCTGGAGGCTGACACCGCCATCCAGAACGGCCAATTTACGTTCACTATCATCGTCCACTTCGACCGTCGTTCTTGGGACGACAACTGTTTCTCCATTCTCAGAGAAAGGCGCGGGCTGTGAGACTTGCGGCGTCTCTGTTACACGAATTGTCAGGTTTCCCTGGGCGATCGCGACGCTCGAGATGCGCACGTCTGAGCCCATGACGATAACGCCCGAAGATTCATCTATGACCACTTTCGCCACTTGGTCTGGCGTAACGCTCAGCTGCTCAATGTCTGTCAACAGCGCCACCATATCACCAGCAAAGTTAGATGGCCGTATAAGACGAACGGTAGAGGGGTCCGTTGCGGTAGAGGCAGGGATACCCAAGCGGTCATTGATGACATTGGCGACGCGCTGTGCAGTGGTAAAGTCAGGATTGCGCAGGGACAGCTTGATTTCGCGCAATGCAGCAAGCTTGAAGTCAATTTCCTGTTCGACAATGCCGCCATTTGAAATTTTGCCAGACGTTGGCACGCCGCGCGTCACACTGGATGCCTGGCCTTGGGCCGCAAAGCCATTCACCGTCACCTGCCCTTGCGCCACCGCATAGACCTGGCCATCGAGACCAATGAGCGGGGTCACCAGCAGTGTCCCCCCCATCAGGTCCTGCGCGTCACCAAGTGTTGCCACAGTCACGTCAATGCGTGAGCCCTTCCGCGCGAATGGCGGCAGCGTGGCCGAAACGGTCACGGCGGCCACATTATTCGTCAGGAATTGCGCATTGCGGATGTTCACGCCGAGGCGCTCTAGCATGGCCGCCAGGGTTTGCTCTGTAAACGGGCTGTTGAGCAGCGTGTCACCCGTGCCATTGAGGCCCACGACCAGGCCATAGCCGGTCAATTGGTTGTCACGAACATGCTCAAATTGGACGATGTCTTTAATGCGTGAGGCTGCAAAGGCTTCAAGCGGCATCACGGCAATTGCCATGCATAACAACGCGTTAACGAATTGTGCGAATTTCTTCGTCATTATCTCAC
>CAKZYD010000249.1 GCA_937884085.1 uncultured Sphingomonadales bacterium
CTTGTGAAAGCGTCTTTAACGCCATCTATTTCTGTTCCACCACACTAGCGGCTTGCTTCCACGCCCTCTTGCAACAGATGGGGGTGAGCAGGCAAAAGCTGCAAGACATTTGAATTCACAACTGTGTGACAGGCCTTATGACCCAACCCAAACTCGTCCTATGGCAGTATTTCATTTCCCCTTTCGCAGACAAGGTGCGCCGCGTGTTGCACTTAAAGGGGCTGGACTATGATGTTCGCGAAGTCAAAATCACGGAAACCGGCCGCCTTAAGTCTGTTTCTCCAACTGGAAAATTTCCGGTCCTGGAGACCGCTGGCAAATACATCGTCGATAGCACCGATATTTTTGACTATCTCGACGAACTGGTGCCAGACCCTGGTGTTACGCCGGAAGACCCCAAAGAAGCTGGCCTTGCCCGCATCTTTGAGGATTGGGCCGATGAAAGCCTCTATTTCTATGACCTGACCATGCGCTCCTGGCCGCAGAATGTTGAATGGCTACTGGATGATTTGCTGCAATTTGAACCAAAGGGGTGGAAGCAATCCCTTTTGCGCTTCCTCATCCCGAAGGGCTTACCAAAAGCCACGAAAGCCCAAGGCCTCGGCCGCAAAGGCCAGGATATCGTAACCCGGGACGTCACCGTTCTGTTCGAAGCGCTGGAAAGCCAGCTAGCCGAGAGTGATTGGCTGGCCAGCAAAGACCTCAGCCGCGCGGATATCGCGGTGCGCTCGATGACTTATGTGATTAACCGTGCCGTTGAAGGCCGTGCCGCACTGGATGGCTTGCCGAAAGTGCGGGCCTGGGAAGCGCGGGTGGATAAACGCACCCTCCCCGCGCCTGCCGACAATAGCCGGCCTAAGCCGTAGGTTTAGCAGTCGCCGATACGGCTGGCTTCCATTTCCATCGTCATGTTCATACCACTGGATGCAACGTCGCCGGACACCGTGTAGCCGGTCGGCGTGAAATTAATGGTATAGGCGCCAGTGATAGGGCCCATATCGCTGTCATTACACTGAAAGTTGAAGTCCATGGAGGCCTCAGACGATTTCAGATCACTGATCGCGCAATTGCCGCCAGCGGCCATCTGAGAGGCGATTTGCTCAGCGCTCATATCCGCCTCATCGGCAGTGATACATTGCTCTCTATTGACTGGCATTCCGTTTGGCATCATTGGCATCTTCATGAGGCCCTCGATCTGATATTTGCCGGGCTTCACAGAATAACTATTGGCGGCAAACCCTGCCGGTATGGCCACACTGGCCGCAGCCATGGCCATCACAAATACTCTCATGTCTAGCACTCCCTCTGTATAATCTATGCCTAAGGCATATCTCTTTGTTTTAAAAATTCTTGTGTCAATTCTTTGATGCTGCGCGCCCCAAGCAAGGTCATAGAGCGTTTCAGCTCTTCTGTCAGCAATGTCAGCGCCCTTTCCACACCGGCTTGGCCGCCTGCCGCTAAGCCATAGAGATAGGGCCGCCCAAAGCTGACTGCAGCTGCTCCAAGGCATAGCGCTTTAATGATATCTGTGCCGCGCCGAATGCCGCCGTCCAGGATGATCGGCGCGCTGCCGCCCAGGCACTCTACAATAGCCGGTAAAGCCGTTATTGGGGAGATGTCTGCATCAAGCTGTCGTCCCCCGTGGTTTGATACGGCAACAGCATCATAGCCACACTCAATGGCCCGCTTGGCATCGCCGGGATGGACAATGCCTTTTAAAACCGCGGGCCCATCCCACCTAGCGCGATATGCTTCCGCATCGCGCCAGCTAAAGTTCGGATCAAGCTGTTCACCAACGAATTCCATGAGGCTTTCGGTTTTCTGCTCACGATTGAAATTAGCATAGCGAATTGGCTGCGATGTTAGAAAATCATAAGTCCAAGCTGGCTTGGTCAGCGCTTGAAAGACTTGCTTGGCCCGAATGGTTGGGGGAATCGTGAGCCCATTGTAGAGGTCTCGTTCTCGATTGCCATGAACCGATAAATCCACTGTCAGAGCCATGGCGTGAAAGCCCGCCACTTTAGCCCGCTGAAGCATCTCCTTTACGAGCCCTTTGTCTTTCCAAACATAAAGTTGGAAAATTTTCGGCCCAGGCGTCAGCGCGGCCACCTCTTCAATGGAAACACTTGCCAGAGTAGAGAGGCTGCACGCCGTTCCAGCAGCGTGCGCCGCGCGGGTAACAGCCCGCTCTCCATGTTTATGAAACAACCGATTTCCGGCGGTAGGGCCGCAAAAAAATGGAACGGCCAATTCCATGCCTAGGAGACTGCAACTCAGGTCAATATCTCGCTGTCCCACCAAAGCCCGGTGAACCAGGTCATAATGCGCGAAATCACTGCTGTTGCGGACCAAAGTGACCTCATCATCCGCCCCACCGTCTATGTAATCGAACACCATTTTGTGGGCGCGGCGTTTGGCCAGCACTCGCAAATCAGCAATATTATAGCACTGGGCAACGCCCATAACAGCTCATCCCCCTCAGACGCCGAGGAGGATAGAAAGCCTAGCAGCGCAGAGCAAGCCTAGCTGGCTTTGCGGATCGACGTGTTGGGCAGGCGTGGCCACAGGCTCTCGCCCTGCCGGTCACTGGGGATGGCGCTGGCGTGTCCTAGACGTTCTAAAATCGTCGGGAAAACGTCGGCCAACTCCACGCGTTCCTTCGCAATCGGACCCGCTGCAATGTCAGGCCCTGATATCCACAGGATGCCATCGGGGTGGTGACACCCGCTCTTCATGCCGTCAATTTGATAGAAGAAATCGCTAAAGGCAAGCGTGGCGCCGCTCTCGCGGTTTTCCAAGCTGCTCTGCATGTCCACTTGGTCAGAAATTTGTGCGCCGAAATAGACGGTATTGTCTCCGCCTTTGCCA
>CAKZYD010000250.1 GCA_937884085.1 uncultured Sphingomonadales bacterium
CTGTTATGGTCGCACTTGTTATGCGATTTTCCTTCGCCGATTTTGAACGATCATTCACGGTGGGTTTTTGCACCTCCAAAACGCTAAGTTTCCAATACCAATTGGCTCCTTTTATAGCAATTAGACTCAGGCGATTTCTCTAACGACAAGCTTTAGGAGACATTGCCAGGGCGCAGTTTTGTTGGGTTTCAGATCGAGCGAGACGGCTTGTCAAAACCGCCCCATAATCGCAAAGCGTGCACTGCGGCCTGGTGGTTGCTTAGCAGCCTGCCCCTAACAGGCATCCAGCGCCTTTATGACGGGCGCCATGTTGTTCGCCCTGTCATAGTCTGACAGGTTTCCAGCGTCGTCATAGGCGGTATGGATTTCGTTTGCTTCGCGCAGCCCAGCGCAGGCGACATCTGGTCTGCCAGCGCTCGAATACACGGGCGCTAAGTCTTTCCACCCAGTGGCAAGAGACAAATCAGCGCCTGCATTGGCCCCGCTTTTCTTACGGATTGTGCGGAGTGTATCGATCGCTGTGTCCGCTGCGGCGACGGCCTCGGTATGCGCGCCCATGCCGCTATGAAGCCGGGCGACGGCGGCGTAGACTTGCGGCACTAGTTCCAGCCAGCCGACATCGCCTGGGTTTTGCGCTAGCGCTTCTTCAATGAGGCGTTGCGCACGCTTTGCATAGGGTAGGCCGCTCTCCCACTGTGATACAGAGGCGCTCATATCCGCTATATTCCATAAGACAATCAAATGGTTGCGCCGTGCGGCTGCTGCATCGGCTTGTGTTGCCTGCTCAAGCGTGGTCTGGGTGTACGCTACTGTGCTCCGCATTTGCGCAAGGGCTTCCTCCTGTTTGCCGGTGTAGCGGTAAACTTCGGCAAGCTGCCGCATGAGCGGCGATGTGGTGAGGCGCACATTGGTTGTATTTTGCAGGGATGGCGGCAAAGCTTCGACATAAGCCATCCCCTTTGAGTAGGCCTCGCCAGCCTTTGGCAACTCATTCATCCACCCATAGGCATCGCCCAGCGCCCGGTGCGCATTCGCCGTCATCGTGGCAATACGCTCTTCAGACGGGTCGAGAGCGGTCAGCAGTGCGACTGCTCGCGCGGCGCGTGCATAGCCGGTTTCGCTGTCCCCCAGCATGTAGAGGCTATCAAGCGCCAGGATAGCGGAGGCCCGTCCCAACGCGTATTGAATATCTTCGTTTTCGGGATAGTCGGCATGGAGGTCTTCTAGGATGTCAAGGGCGCGCGCACCGAAGGTTGAGGCGTCTTCCGGCAGACCGATATGGTCCCCGCTTGAGCCGCCGGTGACTTGGCTTAGCCGCAGCCAGCCTTCCCCCACTTCCTGGCGTAGGTCAGGCGGCGCATCGGGGGTGATGGCCAAGCTGTTGAGATAATCGATGGATTTTCGGGCCACGAGTTGACGCGCTTCAACGGTATTTGGGATGGCATTGATGGCATCATACACGTCAAACATCATGGTCCCGGCCAGTGTCCGCACATCCTTAAACCGGCTATCTGCCAGCTGCCGGGCGGCTTGCTCTTTTTGGTACGCGCCCGCCAGGAGCGTCACGCTGCCTGCTATCACGACTGAGATGACAGCGGCTGCGGAGACTGGGAGCCAATTGCGTTTGAGATATTTCGCCGTGCGATAGCCAAAGCCACCTTCAAACGCCGTGACCGGGCGTCCAGAGCGATAACGACTAACATCCTCAGCCAGTTCACGGACGGTGGCATAGCGCTGGTCTGGCTCGTCTGCGCTGGCTTTTTGCGCGATGGCGAGGATCTCAGGCCGCGCATTGCCTGGAAACATCATGCGCATGAGTTTCCCCAGCGCGAAGATGTCCAAAAGAGTGCTTGGCAAAGTGCTGTTGCCGCTCTCCGGCGCTGCAAAGCCGGGCGTTGCCGTTTGTCCGCTCGCGCCCGGCGCGCGGCTGGCGGACTGAAAGCTAGAGATGCCAAAGTCAATGAGCTTTACGGCCCCTTCATCGCTGACGACGACGTTATTCGGGGTTAAATCGCGGTGGATGATGAGGTTGCGGTGGGCGTGAGAAACTGCTGCGAGAATTTGCTGCATGATGGCAAATCGGCTTGCCTCAGAGGGCTCATCCTCCAGCCACAGGTTTAGCGGTTGGCCCTTCACAAACTCCATGACCAAATAGGGCAGTCCATCTTCCGTCTCGCCGCCATCATAGAGCCGGGCGATATTGGGATGGTTAAGCTGGGCTAGTGTCTGCCGTTCGCGCTTGAAGCGTTCCACCAAGTCGGGAGACAAAGTCCCAGTGGCAATGACTTTAATGGCGACTTGATGGTCAAAATCGCCGGTGACGCGCTGGGCCAGGTAGACCGTGCCCATGCCGCCGCGGCCGACTTCTTCGAGCACGCGATAAGAGCCAAGCTGTTTTGGCGTTTCGGCGATGATGTGGGTGTAGGCGTCAGCGCCTTGGGTTTCGATGCGCACTTTGTCAGCGCTGGCGCTGAAGAGAATGTCAAGCGCGCGTTTGCGCACCGCAGATGGCTCAGATGCAGCGTCAATAAAGTCTCGCCGGTCCGCTTCTTCAAGCTCTAATGCTGCTTCCACAAGGTCTAGCGCGGCGCGTTCGGTCTCGACGTCTCGTTTCGTCATTGCAAAGCTTCGATGTGTCGCCCAAGCAGCTTAGAGCAGCTGCGGTTCATCCGCACTTTGCGGCACAAGTGCGTTGAGTGAAACCCCCATCAATTCGCCGCCGCAAAAGCTCAGCCAATGTTCTGGTGCAGGCCAGTCAGGCATGAGCGTGTTTACCTCTTCCCAAAAGCTTTGCTTGTGATGCTTGTGCTCGAAGTGCGCGACCTCATGCGCAGCGAGATAGCGCTGCACCTCTGGCGGCGCCATGGCGAGGCGCCAGGAATAATTGACGTTATTGTGGCGGTCACACGCGCCCCATTTGCGCTGCGCGGGGCTCAGCCAAATACGCCCTGGGGCCATGCCGAGCTTAGCTGCCATTTCGTGCGTATGAGTTTCCATGGCTTGCAGTGTGGCATCGGCAACAAACTGGTTGAGCCGCTGCTGCATAAGCTGAAGTGGCGCGGTTTTGAGCCGGATTTCGCCGTCTTCAAGGCAGGGTGTGACTGGGAAATATTGGCTGTGGAGAACAGGCTTTTGCTCGCCATTGAGCGAAAGTACGGTGATGGTTTTCTGCCGCTTTCTTGGCCTTACAAAGCGCTCAAACCAGGGCACGCGCTCGTTAAAGGCTGCTAGGCTATTGGCGAGGCTCATAGTTTCGGGCGCGCGCAGTGTGATGCGGCGGTCTTTATGGCGCCATTGCAGCTCAGTCCAGGGTTTCTTGCCGTTGCGGCGCAGCGTGAAACGGTAGCGGGCCCGGCTGTCTTTGGGCGGTTCTATGATGGCGAGGTCTCGGCTACTCATGGGGCGGTGCCCTGCGCCCAATCAATGATGTGGTGGTCCAGCGGGCCGGCTTCCCGTTCCGGGATGACCCGGCCCAGCACGCTATGGCCTTCTGCGTGCATACGCTCGCGGTTGCCGCATTTGAGGTGGTGCCAGTCTGGCAGGTCTTGGCCCTGCGCAACGCGCACATAGGCGCAACTGGCTGGCAGCCAATCGTAGATTGGTACTGTTTCGGCATCTAAGATGGCGCAGTCCGGCACGAAGCGCTTGCGCTCGGGATAGCGGCTGCAGCGGATGGTCTCTAAATCAAGGAGACGGCATGCCACATTGGTTTCTAGAAGGTCGCCGTCTTCGTCAATCATCCGGTGTAAACAGCATTTGCCGCAGCCATCGCAGAGGCTTTCCCACTCTGCGTCGGTCATGTCTTTCAGTGATTTGGTCTGCCAAAATGTCACGACCAAGCAGCAAGCGTGGCGGCGATGTCATCGGCGCTATGGCGGGCAGAGAATAGCTCCACGCTGCCATCGGGGCGCACCCAATAGATGATATCAGTGTGGGTGAAGGTATAGCCGTCCGGCATGTCCGGGTCATTCACTTGCGTGACAAAGGTGGGGAACTCAGCCATCGCTGCGTCCATGTCCTCGGCACTGCCTGTGAGCGCCATCAGGTCAAGCGTGACGCCAGCCCCATCCGTTCCAGCGAAGTCTTCAAGCACGCTTAAGGTCAGATTTTTCTCATATTCGGCCAACACGTCCGCAGTGTCGCGTTCGGTATCAAAGCTCACAAACACCGTGCGCAAAGGCACATCGGCCCTCTTCAGCTGATACAGCACATCAGCTGTCACCATTTTGCGCGCGCTAATGGGGCACACATCGGGGCAATAGGTGAAGCCGAAATAGACCAGCTGATGTGTGTTGCCCAATGCGGATGTGTCCACTGGCGCCCCATCGCTGCCTGTTAGGGTAAAATAGGGGTTCTTAACGGCCGCAACCTGGGTCTCCATTTGTGGTTCAGACGGTGGTCTGCTGACCTGTGTCTGCCAAAGCACAATGCCTGCGGCGATGGCAACACCGGCCCATAAGACGATGCGAAGTGCGCGGAAATTCATGGCCAATTCACTTTTATTTAGCTAGAGGCGGACTCAGAGTTTGAAACATCATAAAAATGAGGCGGCGCCATGTCGATGCGGCACGCAGCGAAAATTATAGAAAAGCCGATGCGGCACGCAGCGAAAATTATAGAAAAGCCGATGCGGTACGCAGTGAAAAATGTGAAAAATCTTGGCTGTCTTGCGGTTTTTGTGGGCGCGTTGTTGGCAGCGCCGTTAGCGCAGGCCCAATTCTCCGACCGGTTTGAGTTTTTGCGGGCGATTGAAAAGCAGGATGTGCTTGAAGTACGCCAGCGCCTTGATAACGGCGTTTACATCAACACCCACAATAGTGATGGCATTTCCGCCTTGATGCTGGCCACGGAAAAGGGCGGCCCGCCCTGGACCAACATGCTGCTTCAGCGCGACGCTAATCCCGACATTCGCAACAAAACCGACGGCCGCACGGTGCTGATGTATTATGCGGAGCGGGGTGACAAGCTGGGCGTTGATGTGATGCTGGCCAGCAAGGCCGACCACGATGTGCAGGACAATTTGGGCGAGACAGCGCTTATGAAAGCTGTGCGCGCGCGCAAATAGCGCATTGTTCACCGCCTCTTGGA
>CAKZYD010000251.1 GCA_937884085.1 uncultured Sphingomonadales bacterium
AGATTGTACCTAAGACATAGGTAACACTTTTCCGTTACGCGACGGCGTCGTTTATTGATGCTTGCTGTTGATGCAGCCTGAGCGTCCGTTGAACCCGCCCACCACTGGAGTTCTGCGTCGGATCTCCTTAGTAGATACGTTATCCTCGGTTTATACCGACAAGTCCAAGCGCGGCTTCCCGACGTGCTATGGCAGCGAATTTATCTCTCGAGACTTGGATCTATGAGCCTCTGAAAAGGACGTTATCCTGGACTTCTCAAGGCCAGGTAAGCCGACTGACGACGCCTATATCGATTCCTTCAACGGCAGTTTTAGGGCGGAGTGCCTGAACACACATTGGTTCATGAGCCTTGACGATGCTTGGGTAAAACTCGAAGCTTGGCGTATAGACTATAATGAGGTTCATCCTCACAGCACCATCGGCAGCAAACCACCGGTCGAACTACTTTCCAGCTTATTCAGCCAATTGGCTGGATAAGCTATGACCCCGGAAAATCATCCAGCAGCGTGGTCTAAAGATGGGGAGCAGCTCAGATTCTACCGCGCATAAAGGCCGGACACATGACCGCTTCCCGCAACCATCGAGATCACACTTTTTTACTTACAATCAGAGGGCCGCCGACACAGGACAACACCCGAAGTTTTGTGGCTTAGCCGGAGAATCCCTACCCTGTACCAAGAACAAAAGCTCTGTCGCCATTTGCATCTACAGCTTGGAATATATGTAAAAGCTGCTACGTAGCCCCTAGAGTGCGTCTCAAAAGCGAGTGAGGAAACTCTGTTGCGGCCAGATGGTACTGAGCATAGCGACACCATTCTGAAGGCCCATGATGAAAATGTTTCATCATCAGAGGGCGCTGCAGATGGGCAAACGCTTTCTGGTTTCTACAAGACATACGCGCCAGAGCTGTCCGGCTATCTGCGCAAGGCTTTTGGTGATGGACCGCCCGACCCGGAGGATGTGACGCAGGAGGCTTTTCGGCGTTTGGCGGAGAAAGGCGATCTCGGGGCGATTGAGAACTTCAAAGCCTTTCTGTGGCGTACAGCGCGCAACCTGGTGCTCACAGAGCGGCGTAAGACCGATATGCGCTCACAAGCTGACTTCGAGGTAAGCCAGCTTTTTTTTGCTGTGAAAGGTACTGAATTCACGCCTGAGCGCGTCTTAGAGGTAGAACAGCAGCTGCGCATCATCAATGCAGCACTCGGCAAAATGCCCGAGCGTCGGCGCAAAGCTTTTTTGCTCCACAGGGTTGACGGACTGAATTTGGCAGCCGTTGGACGCCAGCTTGGGGTGTCGCGGCGGGCAGCGGTAAAGCATGTGATGCGTGCCATCGTGGATATCGATGTTGCACTGGAGGAGGGTCAAAGCGCGTAATGACCGAGGTTGACATGACAGTCCCCGCAAAACACCCGCGGGCTATAAAAGAAGCTGCTGTGGAATGGCGCTTGCGGCTGAGTTCAGGCATGGTGTCTTCTGCAGAGCGCGCCGACTTTGATGCATGGCTTCAATCAGACCCACGACATGCTGAAGCCTATGACCGGGCGGCCGGCGTTTATGCCGCCCTCGGCACTCTGAAGCGCGGCGATATCGAGCCGCGCTATTTTGAAGCAAGCTCGGGTTATCGGCTGCGCGCCTTTTGGGCGGGTTTGAAAACCTGGTGTGCTAACAGGCCTCGCGGCCTTGCGAGCGCCGTGCTTGCTGGATTTGCCGCTGCGGCGTTCCTCGTCCTTCTGCAACCGCCACAAACCTTGCAAGTGAACGGTCCGCCCGTTGTGACTGCCTTCAGCACTGGAGTTGGAGAAACCAAAACGGTGACGCTAACGGATCAGTCCGTTCTTACACTTGGAGCTGGAACAGCGATCGAAGTAGGTATGTCAAACGATCTGCGCCAGGCCACGTTGCTGAAAGGGGCGGCGATGTTCGATGTAACGCCCGATGCGGACCGGCCCTTTTTAGTAAAGGCAGAGGCGCTCACGGCCCGCGTCGTCGGCACCGTGTTTGATGTGCGCAGCAATGGCGGTGTGGTGCGGCTCTCTGTAAATGAGGGCATCGTGGAGGCTGTGCACCCCCTAATGATTGACGGCAAATCCATGGGTTTTGATACCCGTACGCGGCTCATGCCGGGTCAGCGCATTATCGCAACGCAAACGACCGGCCTGTCTGATGTATCTGGATTCAGGCAGGAGAGTTTTGCCGCCTGGCGTAAAGACCGCCTTCGCTATAAGGGCGCTACGTTAGCGGAGTTGGTGGCAGACGCGAACCGCTACTCTGCCCAACCCATCCTTTTAAACGAGGCGCTGAGCGGCCTTGCACAAGCCCGTGTCGCTCTGTCTTTTGATGGAAAAGATATCGACAGCATGCTTGCAACACTGCCTGAAATGTTCCCGGTCGCCATCACAGAAGATGACAAAGCGCGCATCGTTATCAGCGAACGGGCACCATAAACATAACGATTTCAACGTGCTGAAAGGGCTTTGAATTTTTTTTCAGGCCCAGGGTACTGATTTCGGCCCTCCGCGAGTCTTAGGGGTAAAACGCGACTGAATGGCAGTCGCAAACGCAGTGAGGCACCCTTATGGCACGTCGTTTATCCACGTTAAATTGGTACCAATGGCTACTGCTTGGAATGACTTCTTCTTTAGCCATCGCTCTACCGGTTGTAAGCCTAACGTCGGTCGCCATGGCGCAGGCCCAAAATCAAAGCATAGATCTCCCCGCGGGCTCGCTGGTTGATACGCTAATTGCTCTCGGTGATGTTTTAGGCGTTAACATCATGACGCCGGAAGACTTGGTGATGGATAAGACAGCGCCTGCAATCACTGGCGCATTGACGGCTGAGGAGGCCATTGGGCAGGCGCTTTCTGGTTCCGGCTTGGTGGCAAAAAAGGCGCCGGGCGGCGCATATGTAATAGCCCGGCAAAAGGAAGCAACGTTAAAGCCCAAGGTGCAGCAGCCTGTTGTTGATGAAACGATTATCGTCACAGGCACCAAACGTGGCCTGTCTTTGCAAGAGACCTATACGTCGGTTTCGGTGCTGACCGAAAAGCAACTGGACGAGCGGGCGATTTATGAGCTTAACGACATATTGCTGCGTACGCCCGGCATTACGACAGCCAATGAGGGGCTGTCCGATTTTGCCATTCGCGGGGTCGGCAGCGGCGGTGTCCGGGGCGATAATACGTCCGGGCGAACATCAAATGTTTATCTCGATGGCGCGCCCATCACCACGGAAGGCGGCCAAAGCGCGTTTAATCTGTGGGACGTTAGCCAGGTTGAGGTGCTGCGCGGGCCGCAATCTACGATCCAGGGGCGCAACGCTCTGGCCGGGGCGATTGTTATCCAGACCGCCGATCCTGAATATGAATTCGGCGCACGGCTAAGAGGCCTTATTGCAGAAGACAATACCTATCAGGGCTCGGCCATGGTGACCGGCCCCATCCTGGCCGATCAAATCGCCTTTCGCATTGCAGCGGACTATCGCGAGGTGGATTTCAACACGCTCGATGTTCCCACAAACACCCGCCAAGGCGTGACTGAGGCGACCACTATCCGGGCGAAATTGCTGATAGAGCCCAAAGCGCTGGATGGGCTAAGGCTGGAACTTGGCATTCAATATGTGGATTTTTTTACCAGCGGAAACAACCGGCGTTTTGATTTCCCCCGCTTTGGCTTGGACGAACCCGAAGGTTTTGACGTGTTCGATCGCACGACAACGCGCGTCGGTCTCGTTGATAATGAGAACATCCGTTACTTCGCTGAAGCACAATACGCCTTTTCACCGCAATGGGAGATGGTCACGCTTGTCACATATGACGACACCCAGAGAGCGCTTTCATCAATCCCCAACGAAATCACTATCGATAGTTCCGATGTCCGCACGGATGAGGTGTTCACGATCGATTCGCGCGTTCGGTTTGACTACCCAAACGTGCGCGGGTGGATAGGCGGCTATTTCTATGATGAAACGCTGAATTCCAATGTAAATGCGACCCGTGATCTCAATGGGGCAGGCATTCCGACCATGCCGGCGGGTGTTACTTTCAACCAATTATCCAATCGTGATATCAAAACTCAAAACTACGCCGCTTACGCCGATATCACCGTCGATTTGACGGACAAACTCAGTCTAAATTTTGGAGCGCGTTATGATTGGGAGTCCGTCAGCGACACCGGGATCGACGGCGATTTGGTGTTCAGCGATGATACGTGCATGGCCGGTCCGCCCTTCATTGATGTCTTGTTGCCGTGCGATACGCTCCTCAGAAGCGTATTCCCGGTTAGCCAAGGATTGTTTGAGGAAGCTGATTACGAAGCGTTTCTGCCGCGCGGCTCGGTCGTCTATCGCTTTGATGAAGATCGCTCCCTTTCTTTCACGGTTGCCCGCGGCTACCGCGCTGGCGGATTTAATCCAGGCAGTGAGGTCATTGAGGAGTTCGACCCCGAATTCTTGACCAATTACGAGTTGGCGTTGCGCTCGCAATGGTTTGACCGCCGGCTGACAGTCAATGCCAATGTCTTTTATTCAGATTATGATGATATCCAGGTCCTTCAACCCACACCACTTGGCTTTACCACAGAGGTCATCAACGGCGCTAAGGCCGAGCTCTATGGTGCTGAGCTATCAGTGTCTTACAAATTAACGCCTGCGCTTAGCGTTTTTGCCGACCTGGCCTTGCTTGAAACCGAATTCATCGATTTTCCCTTCGCGGTTGATGGGCCGGACACGCGCAACCCTCTTCCCGGCGTAGAGGGCTTTGCCAATCTCGCCGGCAACAGTTTCGCCCAAGCGCCAGGCGTGTCGGGTGCCTTTGGCGCCAATTATGATGACGGCCGCTTTTTCGGCTCGTTCGTCGTCAATTACAGTGATGGCGTGTTTTCCGACTTTACCAATCTTGAGCCCGACCGGACCGACAGCTATTTTCTGACCAATGCGCGCATTGGGTATAAATTCGGTAAGGCGCGCATTTCCGTCTTCGCGGAAAATCTCTTCAATGCGGAATTCATCAGCTCGGTCAGATCACAAGCGGTAAACATCCTCGACGTGGATGGCCAAGGCCAGGTTGTACTCGGCCCCGACAATGTCGGGCTCGCCATCCTCAGCCCGCCGCGCACCATTGGCGCGGAGTTTGAGATCAGCTTTTGAAAACTAAGGCGAATGCAAATCTGGTTTAGACACATCATGAAAACAGGTTCAGGAATGTGAGAGCCACTCTCATGCACGGACATGCTCGGCGCCAAAAGAGGTTGGGCGTGGATTGTCTTATATATTGAAATATCGGGGCTCGGGCGGTTTTGCCCGCGCCTGCGCATCTTCCAACACGCTAAGATGGGCGGCTCTGAAAAAAAACATTGGCGAACTATCGCCCGGAAAAAGCGGTGCGCAGCTAAGCCTTGTTGCACCAGATATGGCCCAACCCCGCAGCAAAACCGCAACAGACAGCCTCGAGAAACCGGCCGGCATCTCAACAATATGGCTGAAAACAACCACTTGCTATTCCGACGACAAGAGCGAGCCATGCGTCCATTTCAAGCGAGCAAGACACCACCACCAGCCGACCATCTTCAAGGCGTACCGATCTAAAGCGCTTTCAGAGTGGCGCCAACTTGCGCAACCAGCTGGCTAAAACATGCTATTGTGTGCAAAAATGAGACGATTTCCTGTTACGCTCCTAGCGCAGTCTGGCTTGGTTTTGTCATCATTGACTAGACTCACAGCGAAAACTTCAGTGTATTGTTGTTTTCGCGAAATAAAGCCTGGGGCGGATGATGGCGAAGGACAATTTGTATAAGGACCCTAATCTGCGAGTGCTTGAAGCTATCCGTGATATCAACGGTGCGGATGATCAACATGTCATTATGGACGTGTTCACAAAGTTTGCGGCGCATTATGGATTTGAAAAAATACTGATCGGTCAGCTGGTAAACCCATATAATGTTCCGGCGAAAGATAGGATGATATTAACGGATTGGCCGGATGACCTTACCGCCCATCGGATTGAAACGGGCGCTGTCCTCCACGACCCAATAGCAATCTGTACGCTGCGTACAAATCGTCCCTTCCAATGGGCGCAGGCCCATAAATATGCTAGCAAGATGGGGCGCAAAATTATTGATGAAGCAAGAGATTACCGCATTAGAGACGGCATAATGGTGCCAGTTCATGCACTGGATAGCGTATCAGGCGGTGTTTCGCTCGGAACTGAAAAGCTTACGGTCTCAAAGTCTGATGTAGATGACATCGAGCTCGTCAGTCGGCACGTTTACATAAAGCTTGAGAGCCTATTAGGACCTTTCCCGTACCAGGTGGTCGCAGAGCTAACAGATAGAGAAGTAGAAGTGGTGCAACTCGTCGCAGCAGGAAAAACAAGCTGGGACATCGCCACAATACTAGGTGTGAAAGAAGACACCATAAATAAAACAATGAAGCGCGCGGCAGACAAACTCAATGCGGTCAACCGGGCGCACGCTGTTGCTACGGCAATCGGCCAAAAACTGATATTTCCTTAGAATCAAGTCCTATTTCTGGGACATGACTGTCCCCGTCATTCTGACACTCTCTCCAAACACGGTTTTTGGAGAGGCCAATGGTTCAAATCATTACACCCGACGTCCGCGAACATTACCAAGATTTGCTAGATGACATGTTCCGGATGCGATATCGGATCGTTGTTGAAAAGTGGGGTTGGGATATACCAGGCATTGAGCCAGGCTACGATAAAGACCAGTTCGATACTGATGACACGATTTACATCGTAGAGACCGATCAGTCTCGCGAAAAAGCTGTTGCCTGCACACGTCTAAATCCAACTACAAAGCCCCATATGTTTAGTGAGCTTTGGGCGCAGCAATGCAATTTGCAGCCCTATCCATCCGGCGACGCGATTTACGAATGGTCTTGATATATTTCAGATCGCGCCGCATTTGAAACAAAGCAGGATGAGTTTCTCGCTGTTTTGCGGACTGGTGTGGGGCTAACTGAATATTGCCTCGAAGCCGGCGTAGAGCGATTGACCTGGCTTACGCGGGAAAAACTCTACAATGTCGCCATAGCGGTTTGGGAAACAGAGCCGCTGGGACGCCCTTGGCACCACGAGGTTGATAACGACACCTACATACCAGCGACGTCAAAGATTGATATTACGGCGCTTACAAAACAACGTGCAACACTCCCCAATCCGAATGAAGCCGTAAGCTTCACCTATCGACCGGTTGGCGCGCAGTACCGCAAGGCGGCTTAGCTCATGCCGACCTCTATCGAACTCAAAGACGGTGATAAAACAGCCTTTGAACGCGATGGCGTGGTTTGTCTAAGAAACGTCATTGACCACGATGGTGTTGAAGCGTTGCGCAAGACTGTGGAGCGCCAACGCCTCAGCTTGGGAAGGTCACACACAGCATATGATTTTGAATCTGTCGGGCATCAGATCTGGGATGGACATGACTCTGTAACGTCAGGCGAAGCCGACCGATTTGATGTAAGCCGGATGAAAAGCCTAATAGACACGGATATGGCTGCTCGGCCTTTGCTGGAAACCGGTGACAGGCGTGACAGCGGGCAGTTCTTGTATGACGTAGCCGCCTGGAAATCTGATATTGGTGTGCGCCGGGTGGCCTTTGACAGTCACTTGCCGGCGCTGATCTCTGGCCTTCTAGATGCTGAATACCTTTGTTTTTGGGAAGATACGACGTTTTGTAAAGCACCAAATACAAAACAAAAAACAGCTTTCCACCAAGACTTGGCGTATTTTCAGATCGATGGCGATCAATGTATCATTGTTTGGATTCCGCTTGATGTCGTCTCCAGAAAGAATGGGGCGATGGAATATGTCCGTGGATCACATTTGTGGGACGATATCTACGCTCCCAATGTCCTTGTGTCGCAATCAACCTTGCCTGAATCCCCCCATCCCCGTTGCCCTGATATGGAGGGAGAACGCTGTCGTTATGACATTGTAAGCTTTGATGGCGAACCAGGGGACGTCATAATTCACCATGTTAAAACGGTGCACGGTTCTGGCGGTAATATGTCCAGCCGTCCCCGTCGCGCCATGTCGTTGCGCTATTGCGGGGAAAAAGTCCGCTATTTTGATCGTCCGGGGGCAATAAAACAGGTCAATGTTCGCAGAGATCTGAAAGACGGCGATCGCCTTTTTAGTCTGGATTATCCAATAGTATGGCCGAAACCGTGGCCAGGTTTAGCGCTGGCCGAGCTTTACCCTGACCAAGCGCAGGCTTTGACACAGCAATCTGCTGCCGCATGAAGTTCGTTAAAAAGAAAAGGGGAGGCAGGGTGCAAAATCCTCAAGACCAGTTCAATACTGCAAGCCTATTGTGCGATATTCTTCAGTATGTGAAATCTACGCAGTCCGATCCGGAGAACGCGCAGCTGCCTAAAACAGTTTTTGAGGCGCTCAACATGCTTCTTATCGAGAGCTTGAGGTGGCGTACACAGGTCGCTATAGCAAATGGCCATTTGCGACTGCCCGAAGATGTCGATGACGATCCAATAATGCCGGTCACGAATGGCTCTCACGTAAAATGAGCAGCGGTATAGCACGCCGCGAAGGGGAGCCTGCTTTACCAAATCCATCAGCGCGGGAGCTATCCCATATTCCAGGCGAGAATGGGATAATTGGCTTTGGCCACACGCTAGACCATCTCAAAGATACAGGTGCCTTTGCCCGCAACATGACAGAACGCTATGGGCCCGTTTTTCGTCAAAGATGCTGGGGCACAACGCAAATTGGTTTGATGGGGCCAGAGGCAAATGAACTGGTTCTGAAAAATCGATCTAACGTCTTTTCATCTAGGCTTGGATGGAAGCCCAATTTTGAAAGGTTGTTTCCGCAAGGCCTGATGATGATGGATTTTGAAGAGCACCGCTTTCATCGCAAACTGATCAGCGTTGCCTTTAAGCCAGCTGTGATGGCTACCTATGTGGATCGGCTTAATGCGCTGGTCGCCGATACTGTTGCACAGTGGACGTCACAACCATTCGTAGATCTTTATCCCGCGCTCAAAGATCTCACGCTCCGGCTAGCTGCTGCGCCCTTCTTAGGTGTTGAGCTAGGCCCAAAAGCTACCGAATTAAATTTGGCATTTACCGAACTCATGAAAGCTTCGGTGTCACCGCTGCGTAAACCCTTTCCGTTTTCGCAAATGAAGCGCGGAACCGACGGACGCAATGTGCTGGTCCAATACCTCCAGAGTGAGATAACTGGGCGTCGTGGGTCAAAGCGCACGGATATGTTCAGTGTGCTTGCAAACGCAACGGATGAGAACGGCAACAGCTTTACCGACGTCGATGTCGTTGAGCATATGATTTTCATCATGATGGCCGCGCACGATACACTTGCTTCATCGGGCACCGCTTTCATTGCGGAGATTGCTCAAGACAGCGCGTGGCAGGATCGGCTTCGTCAGCAAATACTAACGACTTTGTTTGATCCGTCAGCAATCCAATATGAAGAACTTGGTGCATTGACAGATATTGAAATGGCCTTCAATGAGACACTAAGACTTCACCCGCCGCTGTCCAACACACCGCGCCGAGCACTGGAAAGTTTCCAATTCGGGGGATACGAGATCCCAAAGGGAAGCCATGTCTGGATTAGTGCAAATTACACACACACAATGCCGAGCATTTGGCCAGAGCCTACCCGATTTGACCCAGCTCGATTCGAAGCAAATTGCGTAAAGCAGAGGCACCGCTATGCCTGGATTCCATTCGGCGGAGGCGCACATAAATGCATCGGTCTGCATTTCGCATACATGCAGATAAAGATTTTAGCATCACAAATACTGGCAAATGCTAGTGTTTCACTGGCGCAGAATAATGCGCCCGAATGGCAACCTTGGCCTCTTTTCAAGCCAAAGGGAACGCTGT
Source organism: uncultured Sphingomonadales bacterium (assembly GCA_937884085.1). Lineage (GTDB taxonomy): Bacteria > Pseudomonadota > Alphaproteobacteria > Sphingomonadales > CAKZYD01 > CAKZYD01. The sequence continues at coordinate 9,888 of CAKZYD010000251.1, forward strand.
TGGCCGCCTTTGAACGAGGGCGTCAGTCGAGACACTTGACTAAATTCCCAATGGCAGCCGAATAAGGCTATCGATTTTGCTTTTCAATCGATTCAGCGAGATTTAGAAACGCCTTTCTTATTTTGGTGTCTTTAATACGCAGACTAATTTCGTTGGCAGAGGTCATTTCTGCGTCATCCTGTGCATCTAAGCCTTCGAAAAAATACGTAAAACTCTCATCGAATATCATTGCGATCTTGTAGAGGACGGATGCGCTTACTCTGTTTGTCCCCTTTTCGTATTTTTGTACTTGCTGAAACGTGAGGCCAATCTCCTTGCCGAGCGCTGACTGGCTCATTTTCAATTGTCTGCGTTTTGCCCGAATTTTTTGTCCAACATGAACATCAACTGCGTGAGGTGCGTTTAACATCGGTCGTTGTTTACTCCGCGCTTAAATTTACTCCGATATCTCTATAACCGGTACAGTCGTTCGAACAAAGGGCATTGTCAAATTCAACAGTTTTGTATGGCTTGTAAGCCGGCGGAAAATTTAAGCAGTCCTGCTTCCGCGACTTCTCCAATATGTTCTTACTCATTTTTGAGCCGATATAGCCCGTTCTCTGGAATCCTTGTACTCTGCTCCCAAAGATTGAATCGCCGTTGGCTAGACTTTCCCGGCTCCTCTATGATGGCAGGCTGGTTACGCCATCAGGATTTTGTACCGCGCGTAGGCGTTACTTTGTCTTCAATGGTCACAAATGGCACCAGCATTGCCGGCAAACCGGCAGCATTGTCCTTGGCCAGATGGGCGGCCTTCGCAAGATTGGCCGCAGCTGCAGCGCCCACCAACCGCTAATCGATATATGTGGCGAGATAGGCAATGCCGGCGCGCTTTGCTTCATCGATCATGGCAGGCGCTATCTTTTGATGCTCAATGATCGATAAAGAGAAAAATAAGTCAGTCAACTCAATGAAAAAGAAGAAGGCGCGCTGCATCTCCTCGGTCTTCTGAATGTCAAAATAACTGCTGAAAACGTCATACATGACGCGCCCAACCGCTTCATCATTGACCCGGTCAGCCAGTTTGATTTCGGGCGGTGTCTTGCTGCCGATAAGCAGCTGCCGTGCTGGGGGGCTACTTTGATACACAGCGGCACCCACGTCGACCAAATGCGCTGCAAGGTCTTGCCAGGTTCGACGTTTTGATGCCGGCACAGGTTTGCGGTGCGCTGCGATAAAGTCTTCACTCAAGGATGCCGCGAGCGCGGTGAACACATCAAATCTATTGGCAAAGAAATGATAGGCTGACCCTTCCGGCACGTCTGCTCGGGCTGCGATATCACGGAAAGATATCTCTTCGATCTCTTGAATGCACAGCAGGTCATACGCCGCTTTAATCATCTTCTCCCGGCGTTCGCGCCCACGCTTGCGCGTTGGAGTAGGTGGTTTTCGAAGGCCAATAACCTGACGGTTCGGCATTATTATTTTATCGCAGACGGCTGCTGCTGGGTGATGCAGTGAATGCCGCCGCCGCCGATGGCAATATTGTTGATCGGCACCTGCACGATCTGCCGGTCGGGATAGAGCGCCGCGTAAGTTTCAACCGCTGCCGCGTCGCGGTCATAGCCATAGCCAGGTACAATAACAGCGCCGTTGGCGAGGTAAGAATTGATGTAGGAGCTGCATCCGCCATTCCACAGGTCTGGATGGTAAATGCCTTCGTCCAGAAATTCGAGCTGAAGCGTGCGGCCTTTCGCATCCGTTTGGTTTTTCAGGGCTTCCATATTTGCAATACCAACGGCGTAGTGTGGGTCGCTCTTATCTGGATTGACCTCCACCAGGACGCGCCCTGGCTCTATAAAGGCAGCGATCCCATCGATATGACCGTCGGTTTCCGTTTCATCTGGATCACCGGGGATCCAAATAACCTTCTCTGCGCCAAGCGTGCGGCACAGCTCAGCATCGATTTCCGCACGCGTCCAGTTTGGGTTGCGGTTTTTGTTCAGAAAACAGGAGTCTGTGGTGATGATGGTCCCCTCACCATCCACCGTTATGCCGCCGCCTTCTGCAATCAGCGGGGAGGCAAAGCGCTTGGCGCGCGCCTCTTCTAAGATAAAGGCGCCCATTTTCGCGTCTTGGTCATAGGGTTCATATTTGCCGCCCCAGGCGTTGAATGTCCAAGTAGAACCGGCAACCCCGCCATCTGCATTGACCAGGAAATTGGGACCGGAATCGCGCGCCCAGGAATCGTCAATGCCCGCCTCAATGATGTTGATAGAGGGGTCCAAAAGCGAAAGCGCTGCCTTGAGATGGCGCGTTGGCGTGAGCATGTTCAGCGTTTCAAAGCGGGCAATTGTATTGGCCACAGCGGCATAGTCCTGCTGCGTCGCGGCAAAATTCGGCCACAAATCATCACGGCACGGCCAGGCCATCCAACACGCATCATGCGGCGCCCATTCTGCAGGCATGTAAAAGCCATAATCGCGGGGGTCTTCGGTTGGAATGTTGCGGGTCATGTTGTCACCATGCAAGTGCGCGACGTTGCTGCACGCGCGCCAGATAAAATGAATAAGGCGGTTGAGAGGACGAATAGAACAATCGCGGTGGCAAACACGGCCGCGTATTGACCCTCACCAAGCATAGTAGCGGCCAAGCCCGGTCCAATGGCTGCGCCAAGGGTTGAGGCGGTCGATCCGGCCGCGACGACACTGCCATCGCGATCTAGACCCGCCAGAAAGGACTGGATGTAAGGCAAGCAAAACGCCCAGGAAAATCCGAGACAACAACTGCCAACCAAATAACCGCTGTAAGTGGGCGAATACATTAGAATGCTGAGCCCGGCAATAGCGAGCAAAATGCCAAAAGCCAAAGGCAATACCGTACCGAAGCGATCACCAATCAACACGATAGCGAAGGCTCCTGGGATACCAATGAGCGAGGCAATGAGCAGCACAAAACCAATGTCTTCATCCAGCAAGCCAATCGATACCGCAAAGCGCTCCACATAGGTGAACTGGGCCGTGTTTGCCATTTCAAAGGTGCAAAAACCAAACACTGCAGCGAGCGTTACCAGCGACAGCAAAAAACGAAGCTCACTGCCCGGTTTGGATGATACGGCTTCTTGGGCGGCGGTGCTCGGCAGAGTCCAAGTCAGTAAAAGCGCCAAAGCGTTGCAGGCCGCCAACACCAAATACATGCCTGTCGCCCCGATCTCACTTGCATAGACTGGCAACAAATAAAGCCCAATGCCGCTGACAAGAAATTGTAGCGTGACGAAAACGCCATAGCCGCGCTCATAGTTGTCAAAACGAGCAAACGCTGCGAGCGTAATGACATAGGCAGCTGTTGTGGTGAGGCCCGACAGGATGCGCACGGCATAAAATAGGGGATCGGGCCCGATCACGAAAGCAGATATCCCATCCAAGAAGATGGCAAGCAGCAGCATGACAGCCGCAACGCGGCGCGGGTGAATATGGTGCATACGCAAGGCCATGAGAAAACTGACGCCTGCGCCGCCAAATGCGCCGGCCGACGAGAGCCACCCGGCCTGGGCTTCACTCAGCCCTCCCTCATCAACCAGAACACCCACCATCGCAGGCAGGATGAGCAGAGGCAGCAAGGCAACCGTACCGATGACGGATATGGCAAGGAAACGCGCGTAGAGCTCCATTCTGCGAACTAGCTCAGCAGCGGTGCCGTGTGCCCATCTAGTGTGAGCAGTGTGCCATAAAGATCTGGTCGCCGGTCTCGGAACACGCCCCAGTCTCTCCGTTGACGGCGAATTTCATCCAAATTGAAGCTGTATGTCAGAACGCTTTCGGTTTTACGGTCTGCGCTTTGCACAACCGCGCCAACTTGATTGGCGATGAATGACGAGCCATAAAACTCCATTTCCACACCACTGTCACTGCGCTCAATGCCAATGCGGTTTGACGCAATCACCGGCATAATGTTCGCGGCTGCATGGCCACGCATCACCATTTGCCAATGGTCTTTACTATCAAGGTATGGGTCGACAACTTCGCTGCCGATGGCGGTGGGGTAAAACAGCAGTTCAGCGCCCTTTAGAGCCATCGCCCGGGCCGCTTCGGGGAACCACTGGTCCCAACAAATGCCAACGCCGATGCGACCATAGCGCGTATCAATGGCTTTAAACCCCGTATCACCAGGGCTGAAATAGAACTTCTCTTCATAGGCGGGAAAGTCAGGGATATGGCTTTTGCGATAATGGCCAACGATTGAACCATCGGCATCAATCACAGCGATGGAATTGTAAAACGCTAGCCCTGCCTTTTCAAAGAAAGACACCGGCAAAACCAACGCGCGCTCCTTTGCCAGCGTCTGCATGCGCTTTATGGTGGGTTGATCCTCCAGCCTATGCGCCAAATCAAAATGCCGATTTTGCTCATCGATGCAAAAATAGGGTGTTTCGAAAAGCTCCTGAAGCAAAATGATCTGAGCACCTTGATCAGCCGCTTGATGGACAAGCGCTTCCGCGCGGCTCAATGTCTCGCCTGCATCCCAACTGCACGCCATCTGCATGCATGCAACTGTCACATCCATCCATCGCCCCCTTTTTGAGTTAGTCAAGTTAACTTGAGTTTTTATCGAACGTCAATGCTTATAAGATGACGGTGCAAGTCAGGCTGGTTGAAGGTAATGGCGGCGTTTCTGTAAAGGTCCCGGATTGCGAGAAAAAAGCGTGCGCTAGAGCAGTTTCGTAAATAAGCGTAGACCGGTTATTCTGTTCGAAAGTGCGACCATCAAAGACTCTAGAGCGTTCTCGTGTTCACACTGAATATGAGACTGCTCTAGGGAGCTGGATCCTCGCCAACCCGCCTCTCAGCAGCCGTGGCGGAAGACTGCTATTTCCTAGAACAAACGAGACGATATTGCGTTTGTCCTACGGTACCCCCGATCACGTTTTTGGTAGCGTGCCTCCGCAACTATTATTGCCAGCCTGGTGATAGTTATCTTTACTTGGCGTCGGTAGCGACGTGAATGATCTGCCCTGCCTGCAAGGTCATTCAAAGATCTATCGTTCACAAAAAAAGGTAGCCTCGCGGCGCCTTAGAAAACGAATTATGCACCTATTCCTGCCGCATTTGACCATCGGCAATTTGATAGAAAACCCCAGTCTCGTCGTAACCCGTTAGCGTTAGGGTTCCTTCAATGATGATCGGGTCCCAAATTTGCGTTGGGATTGGTTTGGGTGTGCGCACTTCGATGAACTGCTTTGGTCCCGCATGGAGGTGAAACGGGCAGCCGGGTGGATAGCCAAGCAAAACGAAATGATGTTGTTCCTGACCATTGGTCAGAGGCATCATCCATCCGGCTACCTTGATAGTTGTTCCTTCTAGCGCTTTGACTTCCTTACTGAAGTTGGGCCGAGAGACGATGAAGCCTTCATCGTCTGTGCGCTGTATCTCCTCTGTCGTCTCAAGCACACGCCATGACACACCGCCATCCGGCGTCTGCGCTGGTTGCCAAATATCTTCTAGACCCGGAGGAATGGGTTTTTCTTCAATCGCCTTTGAGACAGGGCTGTGCGCGAGGCATAGCGCTGAACCCACTAGGCCAATGCTCTTTATGGCTCTCAGCACGCTCGGCTCATCCTTTCCTTAAGCAAGTGCGCGCTCTAGTGGCGTCCGTGCTGCCTTGATGCCCGCTGGCAGCGCGGCAATCGCTCCTAAGGCAACAATGCCCGTAAGGATTATAATCTCCGGCAGAGACGTCGCAAGTGGCACAAACCCACTCTCTGCGAGGGAATCAACACCGTGCCAAAGCCACCATAGAAAAATCCGCGCAATAGCCCAAGCGCCAAGAGCGCCAATGGCGGCTGTCAAAGCCCCTTACAAAAGGAGCATAGACAGGAGTTGCGGCGGCTGTGCGCCGAGGAGGCGATAGAGCGCCATATCCGTTTCTCGCCTATCCAAAGCTGACCATAGAGATGCGAAAATCGCAAAGCCGCCCAGCAGAGCAAGCCCAGCTGTGATGAGCTGCGCGACATCCCGGCCGATACCAAATACACTCAAGAGCCGTGCCGTTTCATAGGCTGGCACAGCCGACATCAGGTCGGTTTGCTCGTTGATTTTTTGCGGGAGGCGGACAGCGGCCAAGGGCGAACCATAGCGGATCAGCAAAGCGGTTACTTCCTGCGCATTGGCGCCCTGTTCGTCATGGTGCGCATGGTCGTGATCATCTTCAACCTCGTGCCCATGGTTATCTTCGTGATCATGGTCATCTTCGTCATCATGGTGATTTTCATGATCGTGATCACTGTCGTCTACGTGCTCGCTATCATGCTGCCCATGGGCTTCAATCCCATGGGCCTCCCAAACAGCTTCAACAGACGTTACGATCAATCTGTCCAAAACAGTGCCAGTCGGTGCCAATATGGCGGTCACGATGAGCGGATGGCTATCGTGTTCAGCGCCGCCATCACCTGAAAGCCCGTGTGTGACAGCAAATTTCTGACCAATTGTGATGCTCAAAGCGCGTGCAGCCGCAGCGCCGATGACAGCATTGTCTGCCGCAATATCAATCGCCCCAACCTGCGCTTTCGCCTTATACAGGGCCAAATAGTCAAGGTTTGTGCCGACAACCCGGAAACCGCGAAACCGGTCTCCCACAGCAATCGGTATCGCCTGGCCAACCAGCGGGTCTTTCGCAAGGGCGTCGGCGGCATCCAACGGAATATTCCCCGTCGGGACATCCACATGGAACAACGAAGATAGAATAACCTGCAGCGGGGAGCCTTTTGCGCTGACAACCAAATCAATATCCGCCATGTCATTGGCAAAGCGCGTTGTTAGGTGTTGTGATAGGCTTGCTAGCGTTAACAATAGCGCGCCCGAAAATGCGATGAGAAGCGTGTTCAGCGCCACCGGCATAGGCCTGTCTAGCATGTGCGCAAGCACCAAGCGGATCATGACGGCTGTCCTTGTGGCAGCGTCAGCACGGCGCCAAACCGGTCCGCGATGGCTTGGTCATGTGTCGACATCACAATGGTCATGGCATCGCGCGCAGCCTGTGCGAACACCATATCGAGGACGGTGTCTCGCCAGTGTGGGTCCAGTGACGCCGTCGGCTCATCTGCCACGAAAAGCTTTGGCCGTGCGATCAGCGCGCGGGCGATTGCAGCGCGCGGCGCTTCTCCCCTGCTGAGATGCCGTGGTTTTGCATCGCCTCGGTCCGCCAGACCCAGATCGCTTAATAGGGCGGTGGCAAAAGCATCATCGTGCTGTATCCCAGCCATTGTCTGCGCGAGGCTCAAGTTGCCCAATACGCTCAGCGCTGAAGCGAGGCCAAGGGTCTGGAAAACGACGCCCATATGTGTCGCCCTCAGCTTATCTCTCGCAGCGGCATTCAGCGAGGCAAGGTCTTTATCGAAAACGATTACACGGCCGTGCTGCGGCGTGAGGACGCCGCAAATGAGGCCGAGCAAGGTGGATTTCCCAACCCCGGATGGACCGACGATAACCTGATGAACTCCAGCGGAAATGTGCAAGGTGAAGTCTTGCAGCACAGCGCGCTGTGCACGCGAGATGCCAACACTCTCTACCGAAATGACCGCATTGTCCGGCATCAGTCTATCCCAAGAAACTCCGTCGGCATTACACAGTAACTCTCATATGGGAGCAGGATGCGAGATCAAAGATGTGTTTGTCTTTTGGGCAGACAATTTGTCTGCATTGGGACGCTAAAAACTTTAGTCAGCAAAATCTTGCAAACTTTAATGTCCCACACGTGACCGGACACCAACCTCGGCCCGATGCGTTACAAAATTTGCTCCAAAGGCGCAGCAAGACGCCGCCTTGCAAAGATCAAGCATGCGATGGATAGCGCAAGCAGATAGCCAAGCGGGACAGCTCGCTTTGACAGCCGGTCGCCCAGCGAGACCTCGACAAACTGAAATGTGGGGATGTCGTCGAACTGCTCCAGGGACAGCCGCTGTTTGGCCACGACGCTTGGTCCAATTCTCTCAGTCAGATCTTTAAGCGCAGTCACGGCCTGCTGCTGAAACGCGTGGTAGCGGTTGGCATTGCCGCCGGAAATGGCTTGAAGGGCGGCGTCTGTAATGATTGCAGGTGAGACATACTGCATAAAGCGCGTGACTGACTGGCGTTCCATTTGCGATCGGGTGAACGCCTCTAAAACCGGTGTTGTGCGTTTGGCCGCCTCCTGGTTGGCCAGAAAATAGGAACTATAATAGTCCGGAACCTTCTCATCACTGACCGTCATCTCTGGATGGTCTGCCAGAAAGCCAGCGGTGAGCGCGGCGGTATCGTTGATAGCGGTGACTTCGCCTTGCCGCATTTCCGATAGGAAAGCGAGACGGGACGGGGGCGGATACATCGCTTCTGCAAAGGCGCCGCCAAGCGTTGGAACCGCGAAAATGAATATGGCCCACGCAGCAAAGAGCATCGCAGCCAGTGTTTCTGAGGTTTTTATGAGAATGCTTGATGCAGCAATGAGCGCAAACCAGAAGAGCCCATAAAGAAGGGCTATGGTGAGCCACGCGAAATACGTCGCCAGCCGCAAAGTCATGTCGGTATCTGCCGCTGGGATGCAAGCCCAGACAAAGGAAAACAGGGCGAGCACCGCCCAAAGCGCTGCATTGCGAATGAAGAGCCTATTCCATGTCGACCCACGGATATGGCCCGATTGCACGGAAACCAGCCGCAAACGCCCATTTTGCCGGTCGCTGGGAAGGACATCAAAAGAGGCTGCGATCATGAGCAGTGGCATGATAACCACGACGACGAAGTTTAAATCGAAGCCGCCCAGGGCAAGTAAATTGGGATTTGAAAACTCATAACTGGCAAACAAGTTTGCCGGGTTTGACCAGGCTGTGATGAGCGTTGCGGTGGGAAATAGACCCGCCGACGCTGTTCCAAAATCACCAAGTGGCGCCGACGGGAGTACGGCTGGCATGCGGATATTCATCGGCCGCGCTGCATAGGGAGCAGGCTTTGCCTTCCCAGCTTCGAGTGCGGCAAGCTCATCGCGCCATTTTGCCAGGTCAGCGCCTTTCTCCGCTAGGAACGCGGCTTGGGCTGTTTCGACACGATCGACATGCGCCCGTCCCGCCAAGGCAGCAATACAGCATAGCGCCGCGACAATAACGAGCGCGGCGATACCAGGACGTGCGGTTAAAAACAGGCGCTTTTCAAGGCTGAAACTGGTTGAGGAAGTCATGCGGCGACCCTCGACTGCGCGCGTTTCATGACAGTGACAGCGCAGACCACGCCAAATACAGCATAAAAGAGCAAGATAAGTGCACTGGGAAGGTAGCGGCGTGCAAATCCAGAGATTGGCGGCGCTGCATAGTCCAGGTTCGCAACGGCCTCCCATAGCGTGGGATCAGAGAGATAGGGTCCGTCTTCTTTCGCGCCGTTTAGAAACAAATCGTTATTGAGCTGCTTAATGATTTTTCGTCGGTGCATTTCAGCGGCTTGCGTAAAGTCAATCTGGTGAAATCGATCCGTGCCAGCCAGGCCAGACGAAAGTGTCTGGATTGCAAGCACGGGAGATAGCACCGATAGCGCGTCTAAGACGCTCTGTTGCTGTGAATGTAAGGCGTTAACCCGGCCGTAGAAGGCGTCAAACAGAGGGTTTGAATGCTCCTCGCTCTTTTGTAGCCGATAGCCCACATAACTCACTGGAAGCGCGTCGATGGTATCAACGCCGTACTGCGCTAGAATATCGGCGTCTATTTTCTCCCGATAGGCTGTATCCTTTTGAAAGGCAGCTGAAACACTTTCGAGTTCCGCTAATAGCTGGGTGGGTTCAGGTTGCGGGAAGAGCGTTGCAGCAACAGCGCCCCCAACACGGGGCAGCAAAACCACACTGACCGCCCAGAGAGCAACCAGGGTAAGTAGCGCAGACCGTCGATCTCGGCAGAGCGCAGAGATACCGAGCGCGAGCCCCCCAAGGCCGAAGACGGAAGAGCACACGTCTGAACTCCAGTCACTGACCAATCTCGTATGC
>CAKZYD010000252.1 GCA_937884085.1 uncultured Sphingomonadales bacterium
ATTAGCGGCAACCGGTCGAGTAACTCCAGTCGCCGCCTGCTTTGGTGCATGATAATCTGCTATCGTAAACGCCGCAGGAGATATTGCAGTCCGGTTTGTATTCATCGCTGCCTAAATCATAGTCGTCTTCGGGGCGCTGGCGGTATTGCTCTAACGCCTTGTGCCACAAGGCGCCCGCGGCGGCCCAATCGGCATTGTATTGTGCAATAAATCCCGTCACATCGGCCTCGATTTTTTCGCCATTGACCGCGGAAAAGGATGCGGCTTGCTGCGGCGAGAAAGTCAGCCGCCAAATCGGGCCATAATCGCCCCAGACTTTCAGGTCGGCCTTAGACAAGATCCCAGCGGCGTTATCCTCCCCGGCCTTAATCAAAATCAGTGGCAAATCCAGCACGTCTGGCGGCAAGGGCGTTTGGGATGCCCGCTTTCCATCATGGATGGATGTGGCCATGTCAAAAGGCGTGATGGTCATGCGCATGATTGCTTGTGACGACGGCGCGAAGACCGTAAGCACCGTTTCAAACTCGCCGTTTTGCAGCGCTTTTAGTCGGATTGATGTGGGGACGGCGTCGCTTTGCCAGCGCTGCGCATCTGCCATGAGCTCAGCAATTTTTGCTGGCAAGTCGCCGGGCAGGTGCTGGCCTAAATGGTCCATCACCGGCAGTTGCCGTTTCAGGGCTGAGCGTTTCCAGCCCACCTTCATACCAGCGCCGGGCAGCGTAAGGGTCAGCTCATTGCCGTCCAGCATATAGGGTATTTTCTGCGATAGCCGGGAATCGACGGCGCTGTTGAAGATGATGTCTGTTTTAGACAGCGTATAGCGGCCGGCATCACTGGGCGTGGCATCGCGCATGTGGGTGGCGTAGGTGCCGTCTTCGTGCAGTTCCAAAATGTTCAGATAGGATTGGCCCGCTGCATCTTTATAGCGCAGCTCCCATATGCCAGGGATGACAGTCTGTGGCTTGGCCGACTGTGGCTGCACCACTGGCATGTTCTCAGCTGCCGAGCTGTCGGTTTCCCCCTCGCACGCAGCGAAGGCCAAAAGTGTAATAACGCCCACCCAAGCGCGAATCTTCATCCCGCCCTCCAAAATTGCGCAAAGCGCCCGCATCGCGCACAGCGAGTACACCTTAGCATATATTGGCCAGAAGAGATGCCTTGGGACGCACCGGCCTTGCAATAAAGCCGAACATCAGTGGGTCAAGCCAGGCAATGAAGAGTTGCTTGAAGGTCCGGTTTGCGCTTCAAGTGCTTGCTACACGTGCGAAAAAACCAGCTAGAAAATGCGACTTGATAATGTCTGCTGGGGGCTCATTCTACCGAAAATTTCGCATCGCTAAACGCCATAAAAAAACCCGGGCGGCGAACCCGGGTTTTGCTTTTTCGAGCTAACGCTCAAGCCTACTCGCGGCTGCCGAGGATGCGCAGGAGCATGATGAATAGGTTGATGAAGTCGAGATACAGGTTCAGCGCGCCCATGATGATTTTCTTCGAGCGCGTTTCGGCTGCATCACCTGCATAATACATCTCGCGGATTTTTTGCGTGTCATAGGCGGTCAGGCCAGCGAACACGAGGACACCCGCATAGGAGATGACCATCTCAAGCGTGGATGAGCCTAGGAACAGGTTCACCAGAGAGGCTATCACGATGCCGATGAGACCCATGAAGAGGAACGTGCCCCAACCGGACAGGTCTTTCTTCGTGGTATAGCCCCATAGGCTCAGCGCGCCGAAGGTGGCGGCGGTGATGAAGAACACTTTTGCAATGCTCGTGCCGGTGTAGACCAAGAAGATGGACGACAACGACAAGCCCATGACGCCTGCAAACGCCCAAAACAGGAGCTGCAACGTGCCGGCTGAGAACTTATTGAGGCCAAAGCTCATGGCCAACACGAAGCCAAGCGGAGCCAGCATGATGACCCAGGAGAGCGGGCCAGAATACAGCGTCATGGCGGCTTCTGGGTTGCCTTCCACCCACTGGCTTGTCAGCAAAGCGATAATGCCCGTGAGCAGCACGCCGGATGTCATGTAGTTATAGACACCCAGCATGTATTTGCGCAGGCCAGCGTCAATGCCAGCCCGGTCAGCAGTCTGCGTACCCGCAGTGCTGCGATAATTACCTTTGAGTTGATAGCGGTCAGCCATCTAATTCCCTCACTCTTTAAAACGCCGAACCATTCGGCAGATGCACTAAATATCAGGTAGAAACGCCCGGTTTTCAAGCCTTTCTACGATAGAGTGTGCCGTAGTTACGTTAAGTCTTTGTTAGAATTTTGACGAAACGCTACGCCGTACTGAGCACACGCCCAGCTTTAACCCCTAAAATCCGCCATGTTAGCACCAGGCCAAAGCCGACCGTGACCAGAATGGCGCCGGATATCGTCAGCGTCATGGTGCCAACGGGCGTGACCCAATCGCCTTCAAAGACTTCGGTGATGACAAACCAGGCCGCAACCGTGCCCAAAGCAAGAGCAATAAGGCCGGTGATGAAGCCCAAAAGGGCATATTCTATCATATAGGCCGTCAAAACATTGCCGCGCGTGGCGCCCAGCACTTTGAGGACAACGCTGTCATACACCCGTGCCCGGCGTCCGGCCGCCATGGCGCCAGCAAGGACGAGGACACCCGCCACGATGGTGACAATGGCCGTCACCCGCACTGCGCTGCTGATTTGGCTGAGTACATCGTTTACCGATGACAGCACTTCCTTCATGCGCACGACGGAGACGCCGGGATAGGCATCGGTGACCGTTTGGAAGACGGCTTTCTCCACTGGCCCTTGGGCCTTGACCGTTGCCATATGCGTATGCGGCGCGTTCTCCAGCGTGCCGGGGGCGAAGACGATGACGAAGTTAAAGCCGAAGGTGCCCCAATCCACTTCCCGTAGATTGGCAATTGTGGCCTCGATTTCATTGCCAAGAACGCCGACGGTGATGGTATCGCCAATCTCCGCGCCAATGCCGCGCGCGGCCTCTACCTCCAGGGAGATGAGGGGTGGGCCAGAGTAGTCTTCCGGCCACCAATCTCCTTTCACCAGCTTATTACCTTCGGGCAAGGTCGCCGAGTAGGTGAGGCCCCGGTCGCCGCGCAGTACCCAGGCTTCCTCCGGGTCGGCGTCAATCTCTTCAGACGGGATACCGCCCACCGCCAGGACAGGGCCGCGCAGAGATGGGACGGTTTGCAAGTCGCGCGCGCCTGGCACGCTGAGGACTTTTTCCTTAAATTCTTCCAGCTCAAAAGGTTGAATATCCACAAAGAAAAACGCTGGCGCTTCATTGGGAATGCGCTCTCGTACTTCTGACGACATATTGTGTTCAATGGCGGCCAGCGCTGCAAACAAGGTGAGGCCCAGCCCAAGCGACAGCACCACGGCGGCGGTGGCCGCGCCTGGGCGGTGCAAATTGGCGATGGCAATGCGCGCTAAGGGGTTATTGAGACGCGGCGTGCGCTTAGCCGCCCAAGCGATAAGAACGGCAGCAGCGCGCAAAAGAATAAAGGCGCCAATCGCAGCGGCAACAAACCCAGCGGCCAGTGTTTTGTTTTCCGCCATACCAACAGCTAGGCCCACAATGCCAAGAATGGCTGCAACGGTTGCAAAAACGAAGCGGCGGTGCGGCCAGCGCGCATCTGGCGTGACCAGCTGACGGAACAGGCGCGCTGCTGGGATGTCGCGGGCCCGTGCCAGCGGCCAAAGCGCAAAGATGGCCGTCGTCAACGCGCCATAGGTGGCCGCCAAAGCCAGTTGAACGGGATACAGCGTGAAGGCTGGCGCGACCGGCAAGACCTCTCTCAAAGCCTCGCTCACAAATAACGGCGCAAGGGAGCCTAAGATGAGCCCCAGCACAATCGACATGGCGGCAATGAGAGCAATTTGCGTGAGATAGATGCGAAAGACCGTGGAGCCATCCGCTCCAAGCACTTTGAAGGTGGCGATGGTTTCCGTGCGCGTATCCAGATAGCCGCGAACGGCGTTGCCTACGCCAACCCCGCCTACAGTCAGTGCTGTCAGCCCCACGAGCGTTAAAAACATGCCCATCTGGTCGATAAACCGGCGGATGCCAGGCGCACCGTTAGAGCGGTCGCGGATGCGCCAGCCAGCCTCTGGCAACGCTGTATTGAGGTCGGTTAGCCAGGTATCGATGTTCACGCTGGGTGCGAGGCGCAGACGATAGTGGTGGCGAATAAGGCTCCCCAAACGAATGAGGCCTGTTTCTTCCATGGAGGCGTAAGGCACCATCAGCGTTGGGCCAAGCTGGAAGCCTTCATTGGACTTATCGGGTTCTTTCTCGATGACGGCACGGATTTGATAGCGCGTGTCGCCGACAGCCAAGGTGTCGCCCACATCGACTTTAAGGCGGCTTAGCAGGGTCTCTTCAATCGCAGCGCTCCAGGCCCCGTCGTGCTTTTCAAACACGGTTGACTGCTGGTCGCCTGTTTCCTTGTCATCTGTCTTCAGTACTAAGTCGCCATAGAGGGGGTAGGCGTCTTCGACTGCCTTTAGTTCCACCAATGTGCGCCCACCACTCTCTTCGGCGCGGGCCATGGCGCGCAGGCGCATCACACGGGTAAGCTGCTCACTATTTTGAATGAGGTAGTCAAATTCCGTGTCGGTCGCCGTGCGCTGGTTCAGGCGGATATCAACGTCCCCGCCCAGGATTTCTTGGCCTTTGATGTTCAGCTGGTCGAGAATGCCTTGCGTAACCCCGCCCACGGCTGCAATGGCGGCAACGCCAAGCGCGAGGCAGGCGATGAAGACGCGAAACCCGGCCAGCCCGCCACGCATTTCCCGCATGGCAAAGCGCCAGATATCGCTCCAGCTGGCTTGATAGGCACTCATTGGGCGGCAATGGCCTCGGGCTGCGGGCCAGCAATTTCGCCATCGCGCATTTCAATCATGCGCTGGCAGCGCGCAGCCAGGTCCAGGTCGTGGGTAATCAAGATAAGCGTCATGCCGCGCTTAGCATGCAGGTCCATCATGATGTCGATCACCTGTGCGCCGGTTTTGGTGTCGAGATTGCCCGTCGGTTCATCGGCGAAAAGACGCGTGGGCTCGGGCGCAATGGCGCGGGCCAAGGCGACCCGCTGTTGTTCACCGCCGGACAGTTGGGCGGGATAGTGGGACAGCCGGTGGCCAAGGCCCACGGCTTTGAGTTCAGCCTCGGCGCGCTCAAAAGCCCCTTTGCGGCCTGCTAGCTCCAGCGGAACAGCCACATTTTCCAGCGCTGTCATGGTCGGGATAAGCCGAAATGCTTGCAGCACAATGCCCACATTCTCGCGCCGGAACAGCGCCAGGCTGTCCTCATCCAAATCCGTGATGTCTTGGCCCGCCACATGCACCCGGCCATCTGTCGCTTTGTCCAGCCCCGTCATCACTGCCATTAGAGTTGATTTACCGGAGCCGGACGGCCCAACAATGCCAACCGATTGGCCTTCGGGGATGTCGAGAGACACGCCGCGCAGGATGTGGACCTGTCCTGCCTCGCTGGGCAGGGACATGTGAACACTCTTTAAGGTCACCGCGCTGGACTTGTGTGCTGAAGAGGGAGAAACCATATCTTGGCTATGACACTTTCTACTGTTCTAAAGGCATATGGCGCGCTGGGCGGTTCCTACAACCGCCTCTTCCTTGCATTTGCCGCAACCCTCACTCTATTCGCCGCAAGCGCTATGGCAGATGACTCTGCTCAAGATGGCCCGCTTATTGTCGCCTTTGGCGATAGCCTTACCGCAGGCTATGGCCTGGGCCCCGGCGAAGCTTTTCCAAATCAATTGGAAGCGGCCTTAAAAGCTAGTGGCTATCCAAATGCGGTCGTCAAAAACGCAGGCGTTTCCGGCGATACATCGTCTGGCGGTCGCTCTCGCATGGCTTGGAACCTCAGCGCGTTGCCGCGCAGCCCCGACCTTCTCATCTTAGAGCTCGGCGCCAATGATGCTCTGCGCGGTATTCTGCCAGAACGAACGCGAGAGAATATCGACGCCATGCTTAAAACCCTGACGGAGCGTGGCATCCCGGTTCTCCTAACAGGCATGCTTGCGCCGCCGAACCTCGGCGAAGAGTACGGCGCGGAGTTCAACAGCATCTACCCCGACCTCGCCGAGGCCTATGAGGTGCCGCTCTATCCCTTTTTCCTGGATGGCGTCGCTGCTGACCCGGCGCTGAACCAAGATGATGGCATTCACCCGACGAAGGAGGGGGTTGCTGTGATTGTTCGAAAAATACTGTCAGATGTTAAAATGGTGCTCTCAAATAACTCCTGAGATAGGCGAGGCAACGTCCAGTGGGCTTAGCGCAGTATTGAGGTTTCTCATTGTTCCTTCGGTTTTTTTCTAAGAGAAACAACGTCTTTATACGCGTAAAGAAAGACGACGACGTTCACATCTGCTTTATGGATTTGCTAACTCAATCTCATGCAGAGGCCCTTTTAAGGGCGATCAAAAAGCAATTCAAAATACGCTCTTTGGATGGTGGTAGCTATTTTGCGGAAGGCGTTTACACCTTTGAAGTTACAGGACGTCCAATTGTGTTTTATTGGGATGATTTTTCCGGGGGTGTCATCAAAGGAAAGACTGTCGGAGATATCGACTACGAGTTTGCAGAGTCGATCGTCGAATTTCTCGCAAAAAAATATGGGTTCAAGAGGTCAAAAGACTTTAAGGCCTAATTCTTCCGGTTATTTAGACCTTTCAATAATCAGTCCATAATAGCCTTGCCAGCCATCGGGCTCAGGCCATGTCTCCTCATAAGACTTCTGTTGATGGTCCGTCAAAGAACTGAAGAATCGAAAAAATTCTAATCTGATGTCTTCGCCGCCACCCATCCGCCAGGCCATTGAGGTCATGTCATAACCCGGCAGTTGCAGCCAAGGTGGCTTAGGCGGCCAAGTTTCGTTGGCTTTGCGTGCGGCCTTGCCCTTCTGAATTTCGTAATACCGCTCTTCTATCACAGCGATGATTTCAGC
>CAKZYD010000253.1 GCA_937884085.1 uncultured Sphingomonadales bacterium
CCTGTTGTTTCGCCTGATTCTTCTGCGCCGCTTTGTCGACCTCCGACTGTATTTGGCTGGGCACTGCGGTCAATCGAAACATCGCCGGCGATGGTAACCGGCCCGGTGTCGCCTTGCGGCCCTGTTTCAGAGCCTGCGCCGGCAGGAGCATCCCCGCGCACGCTCAAGTCACCAAGGATATCGGCAACACTGCGGGACTGCCCGGCGACAGCACCGCCTGCATCGCCAGTGTCGGAGACTTTGCCTTGAACCCGCACATTGCTTGGACCGTTTGCGGCCTGCTCACCTTGGCCACCGCCCCCCTGACTATTGGCGCCTTGCCCATTAGCGGCTTGCTGGCCCTCTCCGCCGCCGCCAGCTTGGCCAGCCTGGTAGGCCTTTTCTTCGCGGTTATGATAATCCTCAACCGCAGCGGCGAAAGCCGCCTCCTCTTCCGCGCGGAGCTCTGCATCGGCTTTGCCGGCTGCGCTGGGCTCATAGTCAAACTCCATATCCCGCGCTTCGGGCGACCATTCGCCGACCTTGGCATAGACTTTTTTGGCCATTTCGCGCTGGACTTGCCGGCGCGATTCTGGCGGCAACGTATCTATCGGCGCTTGTTCTTGCGGCTCAACATCTGGCGGCTGGTTTGGAGAGCTGGTCGAGCCAGAACCAATCACGCGGGGATCAAAATCGGCCTTTGAGCCCTCGCGTTCAATACACTTTTGATATTCCTCTTCTGTCGACACATTATCGCAGCGGCTCGATTGGGCGGCAGCCAGGGAGGGAAAGAAAAGGACCAAGCAGAAGAGACTAAATATGCGCATACATCTCTCCTATCACAGGCGGGCTGAACGGTGCATGTACGGTCATTTCGGCAGGCTCAACGCGACACGGAAACCGGTGGTATCATCAGTATCCCCTTTGGGGCGGCCCGCCCGTGCGGAGAGGCGGAAATCGCGCGGCCCAGATATCCAAGACCCGCCTCGCGCGATGCGGGCGCCGCACAGGCCGCGTTCATTGGCGCGGCCATCGGTCGGCACATCGCGGTAATCGAGGCTATCGCAATCGGCGACCCATTCGGCCGCATTGCCGATGATATCATAGAGGCCAAAGGCGTTGGGCAGCCGCGATTGCACAGGTTCAACGCCATTGGCAATGCCGTCACCGCAGCTTTGGGACCGCCAAGGCACATTGGTCTCGCTACCAGCAATATTGCCAAGCTTGCAAACACTGGCTTCCCGACCCGCTGCATAGGCGCTGCCTTCCCCAGCCCTGGCCGCATATTCCCACTCCGCTTCGCTGGGGAGGCGATAAGGCTTGCCCGTCAAGGTGGAAAGCCATTCAGCATAGGCCTGGGCATCATCCCAGCTCACATAGACGACCGGGGCAGTATCGACTTGGCCTTGCCGGGGCTCGTAGCGGCACGCACCGCTGCCCGCGCAGGCCTTCCACTGACCCACGGTGACTTCGCTGCGCGCCAAGGCGAAGGGAGCAGCGAAAGTGACTTTATGGCTTGGCTTCTCGGATGGTTTGGCAAGCTGGTCGCCTTCCGATGCGCCCATTTCAAAGCTGCCTTTCGGGATGACGACCATAGGCGGGCATTGCTGGCAATCCGTAAGGATATCCCCGGCCCGGGTGGTGAGCTTGTCAATCATGGTCAAGGCTTTGGGGACATGCTTGCCTTTGGGGAAACGGTCCACATAGCTCTGGTAGGCGTCGCGTGTGCCGAGACGCTGCGCGGCTTCAAAAGCTTGATCATCGCGGCTTTTCTCCAGCACAGCTTCGCGGCGGGCGGTGGCTTCTTCGACATATTGGCCATCGGGATAAGCCGCCAGATAGCCATCATAGGCGGCCACAGTGTCGACCTGCTGGGCTTCTTCCCAAGCAGCTTCGTCGGCTGCAGCGATGGCGGCGAGGCCAGCCTCCAATTTATCGATGATTTGCTGCGCCTCGGGCACATGACGGCCCAGTGGGAACGCGGCGATATAGGCCTGGTAGCCTTCCAGCGTGTTAAGGGCCAGCGTGTCTTCCCAGGCTTTATCGTCCAGCGCATCGAGGCGCTCTTGGGCTTCAACCAGATAATAGCCATTGGGGAAGCGTTCGATATAGGCTGTGTAGCTGGCAACCGTATCGATGGTCCGCGCGTTGACCCAAGCGCGCTCATCGATTGGATTTGGGCCATCAATTGGCGCTTCTTCGCCTTCATCAGCCTCGGCAATAACCTCGTCCTCGTCACTGCCGCCCAGCAGCCCGGCATTATTGGCATAGACAGCAAAAGCCGCCAGAGCGCCTAGAAGCAGCAGAAAGATAAGCAGGACAACTGGATTGATAGCTTGCTGGGTCTGGGTCGGCGTACCGCGCTTAGGTCGCATCGGCGGCTGGCCTCGAGGTGGTCTGACCGGCGCTATTGGTACACTCTCTTCTTCAGGCGGCTTAGCGGCTGGCTGAATAGGCCCGGGCGCCTTCTCTAGCGCCGGTGCTGCTTGGACGCCGTCTTCCAGCATCTTTTGCCGCCCCTCAACCTCGTACGCCCAGTCCTCAAGCGAATACTTGCGAGATATATCGAGACCCCTGCTAATGGCCCGCAGGAGAGCGCCATGGATGCTGGCCTGGGCATATTCCTCAGCCGGTACCAGCGGGTCAGTCTCACCGCTGAGCTTACGCTGCGGAAGCGAGACTGGGGCTTGGCCCGTGACCAAATGATAGGCGAGTTCGGTCAGCGCATAGACATCGCGCACCGGCTCAGCTTGGCCGAGCGCCTGGGCGACGGCGCCTTGCCCATAGCCGGTGATGATGGGATTGCCATCAGCGCTCATGAAAACGCTGCCGGGCCCAAAGGTTCCATGCTGAAGGCCAGCAGCTTCCGCGCGCCGAAGCTGCGCCGCCAAATCAAGCAGGATGGTGCGCAGCTTGTCTGGCGCCCAGGCTTGCGCGGCACGCATTTGCTCAGACAGGAACTGCCCATCACCAAGCGAAGACACATAATACTGCGTCGAGTTGAGCGCGATGGTGGACTTGGTCAGCATCAAGTCGCCGCAGCCAGCCCCAGCTGCCTTTTTCTCAGCTTCAATGAAGGATGCCGCCGCCTCTTGCAGGGACATTGGCGCCCTCCCGTTCGCGGGCAGCAGAATGCCCTCAGGACCCCGCGTGAAGGCACCGCTTGGTGCAAATTCCACCAACTGCCGCGCGCCATATCGATAGCGCAAGGTGTAAGGCGTTTGATGCAGCAGACCGCCGACGCTGTCAGAGCCGATCCGGTCTCCCGCTTGCAAAGGCGCGATAGAATTCGTCATGGATAGAGCCGGTTGATGAGGTTATCGAGGCAATATTGGCTGGAACGGTTCAGCGCCCTTTCCTCGCGCGCCTGGACCACATTTTGGATGAAGACTAAGACAGCGGCCATAACTAAGGCAACCAGGGTGGTAGAAAAGGCAACGCCGAGGCGCGCCGTCACGTTATAGAGCATCTCCGGGCTTTCGATGCTGGAACGATCCCCCGCATATTGGAGCGCCAGCATAATGCCAAGCACGGTGCCGATTAAGCCAAGCGAGGGGACGAGCCAGGTAATGTAGCGCACCATGTTGTAGCGCAGGTCAATTTCGTGCAGGAACAGCTCAATAGAAGAATTCAGGACGGAGTTCGTCTGGTCAGCAGAGCCCGTCATGTTGAACGTCAGCACACAGCGGGAAATCAGCCTCGGCAGGAATGACACATCATAGGTCGGCGTCGCTGTAACGGCCTGATAGATACCGTTTAAGTCTTCACCCGGGCGGAGCAACGACGCGTCATCCTCTGGGAGATAGGCTTCCCGGATTTGGCGCTCTTCCTCCTGCGCGCCGCGATAGCGCATGAAAAGTTCGCCCATCCCCACGGTAAACACGATCCACATCACATTTTGCACGGTGAAAGGCCATGTCTCTCGGCTAGAGTCCAGCATGACTTGGGCCAGGTCCTCCGGCAAGATCAGGAACAAGAGGATAATCAGAAAAATGCCAACGGCGGCACTGATGATGGCGGTGGTTGCGCGAAGGCCCATAAATGATCCTATCCGTTTGGCGAAATGGCTTGAAATTGGCCGTTATTACGGCTGGCAAGGTTTAAAAGAAAATCAAAGGCGATTTTGGTTTCAAAATAGTCTCCGACCGCCACCGAATGGATCTCCTTATCGGATGTGTTCGCCCGGCTCACAGAATCAACAATGGCGCGGGCATTACGGCCCCCATTGCTGCCCGGAAACGGGCGCCCGTCACTGACTAAGAAAATGGCCTCTGCCGGACCCGCGAGGGCTTTTTGGAGCGCGTCATGCGTTCCTGATCCGCCAGTATATTGCCCAGAAAGACCCTCGACGAATTGCGTGGCAGCCTCCTTATTGGTGACGCTTGCAGGGCGCTGACCGCCGCCTTGTGGCCAGCGATACGTGGTGCCGTTTGGTCCATAGGCCAGGATGGAGATCTCATGCGCTTGGGAGAGCGACGCTAAAATGCGCCGCACGGTTTTCAAAATGGCAACGCGGTAGGGCGCATGGCGCTTATGCAAGTCAATGACGATTTCAAACCGGTCTTTCTTGGTTTTGATTCCAAGGAAGCGGAAATCGACTTTGCGGGCATAAAAACTTTCGTCCTTCCCGCCCTTTTGCTGGGTCACGACTTTCGGCTTGATGGCCGATTTTGCCGCCAACTCCGCCTCCAGCGCCATGAGGCGTTCTTGTTCGAATTCGATTTGCTCAATTAGCGAGGCCATTTGCATGTCGGTGGCGCGTTTTTTCTCTTCCGCATCGCGCAGGAAGTTTTCTGCCGAGGCATTAAAATCGGCAATAGAGCGGTCATCGCCTTTGGAGCGGAATTCCTTCTGATAATAGGGCATCAGCACAATGGCGATGACGATGAACGCGCCCATGGCAGAGGCAAAGATATCAATCGCCGACAGCGAGAATATCTCCATGGAGCGGGATGCGCGGCGCTTCATCATGGGCGGCGCCCTCGCGGTAAAACACCTACGAAATTCCCATCGTTCTGCCGAGACAGCTCCATGAGGAACCGGGTCAGCGTTTGGTTTTTCGTATAATCGCCGATGGCAACCGTATGGATTTGTCGCTTGAACGCCCCGCGATTGGCAGCAGCGATATTGGCAATAATGCCTGCTGGCGAGCCATCAGTTGGCTCACCGTCACTGATGAGAATGATGGCATCGGCTGGCACCGTCATGGCTTGTTGTAAAGCATAGCTGGTCGGCGTCCCCCCTGAAAAGGACAGCGAGCGGACAAATTGGGCTGCTTGGCTTTTCACACTGGCTGTTACAGCGACTGGTGCCCGCGACGACGGAAAGCGTCGCAAGCTGGCGATTTGGTGAAAGCCGACCAGCATGATGCGATTATCGGCTTTCAATGGCTCGAGAATTTCAAGCACGGTTTGCCGCACCAGTGCCCCATGCTGCACCATGCTGCCAGACAAATCGATGAGGACAAGGAAGGACTTAACGCTGGTCTCTAAACCCAGAATGGAGAATTCAACGCCAGAGGATGGGGCGTCCG
>CAKZYD010000254.1 GCA_937884085.1 uncultured Sphingomonadales bacterium
ATGACACGGCAGCGGGCGGCACAGATGTGTGTTTTTCCGAGCGGGAGACCTATACCCTCAGCCGCCCTCGTCTTCGGCGCTCAACACGCAATCCGCGTGGGCGCGGCGGGGACAGTTTCACATGCGTATCTTTCTACTCCTTACGCGGGCTTGCGGCTCGGCTAGCGCGGCCCTCTGCGCCAGCATGCCGTGTCTCATGCTCTGCGTTACCGCACCACGCGCAGCACAGGCGCAGCAACCGGACGCTACGATCATCAAGGTGGTCAACAGAAGCAAAGGCGTCACCGCCTATCAGCCAACGCCAACCACGCTGGGCACGACGCGGCCGCGCACGCAGACGAGGAAGCACCGCCCACCTGCCGCACCTGCACCGCCCCGCCGCGGCTTTAGCTTTGCGCCGGACAACGCGCGCGGCATAACGCCGAAACCGACCGGCGGCGACACGTACCAGAGCTGGGGTGTCGATCAGTTGACGCGGTATCTGACGCCATAGAAGGCGTGCCCCCTTTTTATGTTTCGCCTGTGGCGGAGGACAGCAGGTTAAGCCGTGTAAGCACGCGCTGTCATTGACCAGCATGACAATAGGAATCTGCACACCACCCGTCGTGCGGTTTGCTCTCCCCTCTCATGCAGAGATCAGCGCTATTACCTTTAGGAAATGGTCCCGGGCTCCGCCTTGCAGCACGACCATGGCACGTATGCGGTCTTGCCGCGACTGACAGACAGCCGCACTTAAAGGTCTTGACACCGCACCAGAAATAATCGATATTTCTGTTATGACAGAAATTACAAATACTATTGGGGAGATGCCTGCAGCGCTGCAGCGCTTTGTTTTGCAATGGGGCGATATGGGGACACAGTGGGGTGTGAACCGCACGATCGCTCAGATCCATGCGCTTCTCTATATCAGTGAGGAACCGCTCAACGCAGAGCAAATCGCGGACACCTTAGGAATTGCGCGGTCCAATGTCTCAAATTCCATCAAGGCGCTGCTGGGATGGAAAATCATCAATCGCGTGCCTGTTCCGGGCGACCGGCGGGACCATTTCAGCGCGGAGACGGATGTTTGGGAAGTCGCCTTTCGCATTGCTGCTGTGCGTAAGGAGCGGGAAATCGATCCCGCCCTGGAAACGCTGGATGCCTGCGTGGCTGAAGCGGAGGGGGACACCCGCATTAGCGATGTACAGCGCGCGCGGCTAGCACAGATGCAGGATTTTACCTCCACGATGGACCGCTGGTATGGCCAGAAGCGCAAGGTGCCATCCGCCTCTTTGCTTCGGCTCATCCGGATGGGCGACTAGATTGTCAGTGTTTTGAGTTTAGGGAGGAAGGCGAAGGAGCCTGCTTAAAGGGCTCCCCTCTTTTTTTTCGTATGAATTTCTCTTTTTACAGAAATTACGAACAAGGCGAATACGATGGCGACGGCGCGGCTAAGCCTGCAACTGCGGTGCAAAGCGGCTCGCTTAGTGACCTGCGCTTTGCGCGCTTGGTGGGAAAAACCGCTTGGTTTGCACTGCCGAATGCAGTTCGCCAGCGCTTTAGCAAACGGCTCAAAAGCGGGCAGAGCGTTGTTTATAAAGGCCGCCTCATCGAGACGCGCATGAGCCGAATGGGCTGGATATTGGCGCAGCTTCTGCGCGCCATCGGCGGGCCCTTGCCGCTCGACACCCATGATGTGGGGCAAGAGGGCGCCGCTGTGGTGACCGTGACGGAAGCGCCTGGCGGCCGGGGTCAATTCTGGACCCGGCAGTACAACCGGCAACGCGGCTTTCCCCAAGTCATTCACAGCATGATTCAGTTTTCCGGCCCCACGGGGCTGGAAGAAGGCGTTGGCTACGGCATCGGCATGACGCTGACCCTCAAAACCGAGGCAGACAGCCTGCTGTTTTGCAGTGCCGCTTATTTCGTCACGCTGCTAGGACAGCGCCTGTATCTACCGCGCTGGCTCACCCGCTGCCTGATGCTGGGTGATTTGGTGATTGGCCACCATGACCTGGGCAACGGCGCTTTCGATTTCACCCTGGATTTAACCCATCCACTGTTTGGCACGCTCATCCATCAGCGCGCCCGGTTTTTCGATATGGAGACGGCACCATGATAACGGACATGCTTTGGGCCTTGCTTGCTGCTCAGGTTTTTATGGGCGCGTTTGACACTGTGTATCATCACGAGCTGACCCAGCGCCTGGCCTGGAGGCCATCCCAAGCGCATGAACTGCAGCTGCATGGCGTGCGCAACCTGTTCTATGGCGCGCTATTTCTCGGCGTTGGCTGGCTTGCGTTTCATGGCCTAGCAGCCTGGGCAGTTGCAGCGCTGCTTTTGGTAGAGCTGGGCATCACGCTCAAAGACTTTGTTGAAGAAGACATGACGCGCAAGCTGCCGGCCAGCGAGCGTGTCACCCACACCCTGCTTGCCTTGAACTATGGGGCTATCCTGGCTTTGCTCGCGCCGGTGTTGATGGCGTGGGCGGATGAGCCAAGCGGCATTGCCTTGGTCAACTATGGTTGGTGGAGCGCGCTTGCGTCCCTAGCAGCGGTGGGCGTTTCCATTTTCGGCGTGCGCGACCTCCTAGCCTCAAAACGGCTGATGGCCATGGCGGCACTGCGGCAAGCAAAGTTACTGCCCGCCTCAGACAAAGCCCTGTCCTTGCTGATCACCGGCGGAACGGGATTTATCGGCAGCCGCCTGGTGAGCGCCCTGATAGAGCAAAACCATCGCGTCACTGTGCTGACCCGCAAGATGGACAGCGCAGCCCATCTGCCAACCCCCATCCAAATCGTCACCTCTTTGGACCAAATTGCGTCCGAACAGGTGTTTGACGCGGTCATAAACTTGGCCGGCGAGCCCATTGCCGGCTGGATGTGGACGCCGCGTCATAAACAGCGGATTGTGGCCTCTAGAATTGAGACGACGCAGGCCCTTCTAACGCTCATGGCGCGCTTGAAGACGAAGCCAAGCTGCTTGATAAGCGGGTCGGCCATCGGTGTGTATGGCGTAGAGACCGGCCAGGGCATCGATGAAACCGCGCGCATCGAAAAGGATGGGAGCTTCGCGCAGCAGCTGTGCCTTGATTGGGAGACAGAAGCACAGAAAGCAGAAGCGCTTGGCATCCGCACCGTGCTGCTACGCACCGGCATAGTGTTAGACACCGCAGGCGGGTCTTTATCACAAATGCTGTTTCCCTTTGAATTTGGGCTGGGCGGCCCTTTTGGCAGCGGCAAGCAAATGATGAGCTGGATAACGCGGGACGACCTCGTGCGGCTCATCGTCCACGCACTAACACGGGACGATATTCGCGGGCCCTTGAATGGCACAGCGCCGCAGCCTGTGACCAACATCGCCTATACGAAAGCGCTGGCCAAGGCACTGCATCGCCCTGCCGTTATAGCAATTCCGAAAGTGTTGCTGGAAATCCTGCTCGGCGATTTGGCGCGAGAGATTTTCTTGGCCGGGCAAAGTGTCATATCCACCAAGGCGGCCGAAACCGGCTTTACGTTCCAAGCGCGTGATATCGAGACAGCGTTCAACGCTCTCTTGAAACCTGCGGACCTGAGCAAGAGCGCATCGGCATGCCCGCCTGAAAAATTGCCCCCCTTGGGCAACCATTCCCAGGGTCATGTCAAGGAGAAGACAGCCTGAGGCTTGACGTCCTTTCGCCCCAAGGCGATGAACATGGCATGTTTGAGAGTTTTGACACGCGGCAGACGCTGTCCAAAAAGGACTTCAAGGCGCTTGAGCCAGGGCTTCGGGCCGCGCTGGTGGATGCCCAGTTTGAGCTGGTTCAAGGCGCGGACTTTCCCGTTCTCATCCTGCTTTCCGGCTTTGATGCTTTATCACGCGCCGCCTGCGCCAAGCAGCTGATGACGTGGCTCGACAGCCGGCATATGCGCCCCTTTGCCATCATGCATGATGAAGAGGCGGCGCGGATTTATCCGCCCATGTGGCGCTATTGGCAGGCGCTGCCGACAAAAGGCAATATCGGTCTCTTCTTAAGCACATGGTATGATGATTCTATCCGTGGGGCCTTGCTCAAATCAGACGCAGGCTTCGATTTAGACCGCCGCTTGGACAAAATCGTCCGCTTTGAAGACATGCTCGCCAATGAAGGGGCTTTAATCCTCAAATTCCTATTGGTTGAAGGCCGTGAAGAGCAGCTGGAAGATTTGAAAGTCACCAAGGCTTCAAAGCACGAGCCTTGGAAGATAACTGAGGCAGACAAACGCCTGCGCACTGCTGCCCGCAAGGATTATGATGCCGTCCTGGACTTGGCCAAAACCATCGTGGGCGTAACCCACAAAGGCTATGCGCCCTGGGTTCCCATCGCCAGCACCAATGAAGAGCACCGTGATATGGCCGTGGGCAAATCCCTGCTCGCCGCGCTCAAATCTCGTTTGGAGCGCCCAGCCGCGCCCGAAAGGCCGCCCGCAGCGCCGTTTGTTTCAACCGTCAAAGACGGCAACGTGCTGGATACCCTAGACCTGACCCAAACCCTGGAGCGGGATGCGTATAAAGACGCGCTCAAAGCCCAGCGCCGCAAACTCACGCGGCTGACGACCGGGAAAGCGTTTGAAGAGCGCTCTCTCATCGTGGCGTTTGAAGGCAATGACGCAGCGGGCAAAGGCGGCGCCATTCGCCGGGTGGTACAAGGGCTGGACCCGCGCCTCTCGCGCGTCGTGCCCGTCTCGAAACCGACGGCAGAGGAAGATGCGCATCCTTATCTTTGGCGCTTTTGGCGCCATATCCCGCGGCGCGGGCATACGACGCTGTTTGACCGCTCCTGGTATGGCCGGGTTTTGGTCGAGCGGGTTGAAGGCTTTGCCAAATCCCATGAATGGCAGCGCGCCTATGATGAAATCTGCGCCTTTGAGCAAGACTTGACGGGCGCCGGCGCCATCGTTGTCAAAGTCTGGCTGGCCATCAACAAGGACGAACAACTCGCCCGCTTTCAAGACCGGGAAAACACGCCCCATAAACGGCTCAAAATCACCGACGAAGACTGGCGCAACCGGGACAAATGGGACGATTACCGCACCGCCGTGCACGATATGGTCACACGTACCTCAACCCCTTGCTGCCCCTGGAGCCTTATCCCGGCCAATGACAAACGCTTCGCCCGGGTCGCCGTTTTGAAAACTATCAACGATAGGATTGAAGCGGCACTGGCCGACTGAGCCAATACCGCTCCTTTGCTTTAGGCCGCCGCCCGCGCCCGAATATCCTCAAAGCACTCGTCTATCAGCAGCGCACCATCACGCCACACGGAGCGCAGCTGGTTTTGCTGGCCCGCAGCGCTCTCGGCGGCAACACCTGTGAGCCGCCCGCCTGTGCGTACAACCGCTTGGCGACCCTTCTTAGAGGCTTTACCGGGGTCCGTTTTCGGGGCTTTGAAGACCGGGTGCCAGATGCCGTCTGAAGCCAAGCGCGCATTGGCTTTCATGGCAAAGCGCAGCGTGTCTCGATTGACTTTTTGCAGGAGCCCCGCGCCCATGCCAAAGGCCAAATTCTCTGCAGACCAACCCTTGGCCAGCAAGCGCTCCAAAATGACCTGGATGGTCTGCGGGGTGACGCCATCGCCTTGAATGACCCGGATGCAGGGCCTCAGCACTTTATAGCCTTTGGCGTTCACATCGAAGCCATAGGCTTGGCCGAGGCGCTCAATGGTCTCAAGGGGGATCGTGGTCGGATCGCCACTATCAGGCCGCACCACGACGGTCCCGCCGCTTTGCTCTACCTCCGCTTTCAAGCTGTCGCCCCATAAGCTATCGACGGCATGAAATAAGTCATAGCTGTCGGAGACAACGGCGACGAATTTCCCTGGCGCTGCAAATTGCCGGACCATATTGCGATAGGCCGCTTCCTCACCGGCTTCGCCCCAGCTGGTCATGGTGGAGTGTTCAGCCGCAGGGATGGAAAAGCCAGCCATGTCAATGCCGTAGAAGCGGCGACCATAGACCAAGGCTTCCAGTGTATCCGTACCTTCAAAGTTCACCAGATGCGCCAAACCGCCAATCCCGGCCTGTTCCAGCGCCGCCGTGCCACGCGCGCCGAAATCATGCAGGCGCGATGGCAAAATGGCCTGCCAGTCTTCTGCAGAGACCTCAAGCGCAGCGGCAATGCTCTGCTTAACCTGCCAAGACACAGTGGCCACCGTGGATGGATACCATACGCTCCGCAGCAGCGCTGTTTCGATGTAGGTGGGCAGCCAGAAAAAGCGCGGGTCGGTATTGCGGATTTGTACCAGCGGAACGCCCGTTGGCGCGACCGTGCCCTCCGGCAAAGCTTCGATCTCTAGCGGCAGATAGCCGCCAAGCTCATCGACCAAAACCTCCCAATCTGTCCGATTGAAGGGCAGACCATGGGGAACCAGGACGCTTTTTGCGTCGTCGATATCTGCCAGCG
>CAKZYD010000255.1 GCA_937884085.1 uncultured Sphingomonadales bacterium
CCGCGGGCATGGATACGCACTCAGCATTGTACGCTATGCGGAAGAAGTCGCCCGCTCGCTAGGCATCATCAGCCTAGACTTCACAGTGCGCGACGACCGCAGCGATGCCGTCCAAATATTCGAAGCTATGGGCTACACCCGCTGGGCGAAGAAGCGCACGTTCCGATTCTCCGGCGGCCAGTTCCAAGCTGGGCTCTATTACACGAAAATCATCGATGAAAGCGCCGCTGAAGCCTTGCGCAAGGATGACGATAATCGCGCAGACGTGGCCTAGAGCGCTTTTCGCCATCCGTGATTGTTTTCCCCGCCATTGATTTAAAAGACGGCCAATGCGTGCGCCTGTTGAAAGGCGATATGGGCGAAGCCACCGTGTTTAACGATGACCCGGCTGCGCAAGCCCAAGACTTTGCCGATGCTGGCGCCACATGGCTGCACATGGTGGATTTAAACGGCGCCTTTGCCGGTAGGGCGGTGAACGCAGAGGCCGTCTCTGCCGTTCTCAAATCAACGAGGCTGAAAGTACAGCTGGGCGGCGGCATCCGCACCCGCCATGACATTGATCGCTGGATCTCCGCCGGCGTGAGCCGCGTTGTCATGGGCACTGCAGCCCTTAAAAATCCAGCGCTGGTCCAATCCGCAGCAAAAGACCTACCAGGCCAAATCGTCGTCGCTGTCGATGCCCGCGGCGGCATGGTTTCCGTCGAAGGTTGGGCGGAAACCTCCGATATGCCTGTGCTCGACTTGGCGAAACGCTTTGAAGACGCTGGCGTTGCCGCCCTCCTCTTCACGGATGTTGACCGCGACGGCGCGCTAGAAGGCGTCAATGTGGAGGCAACAGCAAAGCTCGCCAGCCAAACCAGCATCCCCGTGATCGCCTCTGGCGGCGTCTCTGGCCCTGAAGACATCAAAGCCCTGCGCGCGGCAGAGACCGGTAGCGGCAGCATCGACGGGGTGATTTGCGGACGCAGTCTTTATGATGGGCGCCTGGATTTGGGCGAGGCTCTAGCGCTCGCGTCTTAAGAAGCCAACCACAGCCTCAACCCAAGCCGCAGGCGCTTCATCGACAATATCAATGCCTCCGCCCTCAATTTCGGCATAGGAAAAATCCGGGCGCTGGGCTTTGGTGGCTTGCGCGTTGGGATAAAGCTCATCCCCAGTGTTGGTGAGAATTAAGGTTTTGCAGCTAAGGCGTGCGATGGCCGCGCCGTGGTCATGGGTGAAGGCGGCGTGATGGCCGTACCACAGGGGCCCCAGCCCCATGAAGGCTTCGGCCACATAGCGTGTTGCTTTTGCTAAATCGCCATCGGTTGGCCGGTAGGCATTGCGGTTCTCAAAGAGGCGCAGCAGGTGGGACCCGTCCTCCAGATAGGAAAAATCCTTTTCTGTCGTTTCCACATAGGCAAAGCCAGCAGCGCGCTGAGACTCCTCCATGGGGAGCGGGCCATTCAAGATGACCGACCGTGTCTGCTCCGGCCAGGCAAGGGCAAACTCCGTTGCCACTTGCGCGCCCGTATGGTGGCCGAGGATATGCACAGCCTCTAAGCCCAGCGCGTCAACCAAGGCATGGGCGGCCTTTGCATAGTCGGCAATCGTTGGCGGGCTGGGCGGCGGGTCTGATTGGCCATAGCCTGGCAAGTCCATGCCGATGGCGCGAAAGCCATGGTCAGCCAGAGGCGCATAGACCGCATCGAACTGCCGCTGGGACAGCAGCGCTTGATGGATCAGGAGGAGCGGCGCGCCCTCGCCTTCGCTGCGATAATGAACTTGGCCAAAGGGCCCATCGACATAGCCGCGCATGCTCTTGCCTTTTGAAGTGATAAACCCTCTTACGGGCTGCGGCTGCTTTAGGCTATAGAGACGGCCATGCTCACCACGCGCATCATCCCCTGCCTCGACGTGAAAGACGGCCGCGTTGTCAAAGGCGTCAACTTTGTTGACCTGGTGGACGCCGGCGACCCTGTGGAGCAGGCGAAAGTCTATGACGCGGCTGGCGCGGACGAACTGTGCTTCCTGGACATTACAGCCAGCCATGAAAAGCGCGATACGCTCCTAGATGTGGTCACGCGCACAGCCGAGGCCTGCTTCATGCCGCTCACAGTCGGCGGCGGTGTGCGCACGGCGGACGATGTCCGAAAGCTTTTGAATGCCGGCGCGGACAAAGTCTCCGTTATGACGGCAGCGGTGAAGCGCCCTGAGCTTATTCGCGAATTAGCCAACAAATTTGGCGCGCAATGCATCGTGGTCGCTGTGGATGCCAAAAACGTCGCCCCAGGGCGCTGGGAAATCTTCACCCATGGCGGGCGCGAGCCCACCGGCATTGATGCCGTGGCCTATAGCGCGCAGGCGGCAGCGCTGGGCGCAGGGGAAATCCTGCTCACCTCCATGGACCGGGATGGAACCAAAGAGGGCTTTGACTGCGCGCTGACAAAAGCCGTGTCCGAAGCCGTACCCGTCCCGGTGGTTGCTTCCGGCGGCGTCGGGACGCTTGACCACATGGTCGAAGGCGTCACCGAAGGAAAGGCGGATGCTGTGCTGGCCGCTTCCATCTTCCATTTCGGGCTTTATTCCATCGGCGAGACCAAAGCGCATATGCGCAGCGCCGGCATCCCTGTGAGGCTCTGACATGGCAGATTTCGGCGCAAGCATCGCGGCCTTAGAAAGCATTATTGAACAGCGCGCCAAGGCCGGCGATGCAGAGGCGTCCTATGTGGCTAAACTCCTCCACAAAGGCACCTTGAAGATTGCCCAAAAGCTCGGCGAAGAGGCCGTGGAAACAGCACTCGCCGCCGCAGCTCAGCCGCGCGAGAAGGTAGCGGAAGAAGCGGCCGACCTGATGTTTCACCTGCTCGTCCTGCTGAAATCCCTCGACATGTCCAGCGCAGATGTCGCCGCCGTGCTGGAAAGCCGCCATGGTACGTCGGGGCTGGATGAAAAAGCCTCTCGCCGCCCCTCGTAGGAGTGTCAGGAGGTCCGTCCGCGCCCGCACAGGCAATGCTGGCCAGAATTTAATCGCCTAAATTCTGCGCG
>CAKZYD010000256.1 GCA_937884085.1 uncultured Sphingomonadales bacterium
TGCTTTCTCCGTAGCCCGCCTTGGTTTCATCGCCTTCTTGCTCATCGAGCAACAGCGCATTCGAGCGGCCGTTGAGCAGCTGGCGCAGGCTGGCCTCTGTCACGTCATTGCCACCGTTCCAGGCCGCCCCTGATAAGGCGGCCGAGGCAAGCGCATGCAGCCAAGATTTCCCTGCGCCGTGGCTGCCTTCCACCCAGATATGGGCCCGCCATGGGCCGGCACCGCCATAATAGGCATGGCCAATCCAGCCTAGGAACATTTGGCAGTCACAGGGCCGGGCCCAGCCCCAGGTTTGCGCGACCCGGTGCAATAGGGTGGCGGTATAGGCGGCATCATCCTCAGAGGCATTGAAATCCGGCCGGGCGGTTGGCGGCGCTGAGGGATAGATCGTCTTGCCATCAAACCAGCCTTTTTCATGCCAGGTGCCATTCTCCCACACCTTTGAACCGCAATGTACAATCAGCTTGGGCTCAAGACTGGGGGCACCGGGGCCGGGGCGATCATCCTCCCATATGCCGGGGCCGCGCAACTGCGTATTGACCTCGTCAAAACTCCCGCGGTTGGCGCATTGCCGCATCAGATAGGTTGCCACCTGCAGGGTATCCCAGCCGCGTATTTCGCCCTTGTTCTTGCCAGTCAGATATCGCACGGGCGCGATATGGTAGAGCCAATCGGTGGTCCCGCCGCACAGCGCCAGCTGCACGGTCGGCCGGCCCAGGGCCTGCGCGTCCACGGCCGTGACCTGCATCAGTGAATTGGTGAAGAAGAAGCGGCTGCCGTTCTGGCCAAGCGGCGTCACCGGGCATTTCGGGTCCGGCCTGGCAAACATACCGCCCCCGCCATCACCGGGCGGGCCGCCACCATCGCCCTTGCTGTGCAAGACGACAACATTTTGCTCTTGGCGCGGGTCTGTCACCGCAGCGCATCCAGTAGGTTGCGCTCATGCATGGCGAAACTATAAGCAAACACCCAGGGGTTGGCCGCCCAGCGACGCCATGGCGCTTTGGCATGCAGCCGGTCCCATAGCGTTTTAAAGGCCGCGCGCGGGCAAGCGATACGGGCATCCCAACTGTCATCGCTATAATCCAGATATTCTCCGGAGGGCTGCGGGCGGATGCCCTCGGCCCAGATATCTTCCTCGCTGATGTCCTGTATCCGGTGGATGCGCACCGTGGTCACCGCCAAGGACAGCCGAGAAAAGCGCTGCGGCATGTACATGGCAGCGCGGCGGCGGCCAATTTCCCGGCCATCGGCCAGGGGAGAAATTATCACATCCTCTGGTAGGTCGGCCGGCCGCAGATCATCATAGCGGCGCGGCGCGGACCAAGCTTCTTTGACCCAAAGCATATCGCCTGGCTGAATACGTGGATAGATTCGCACTACCACCTCATGGTCATCACCCGCAACGCGGTAGGGCAGTTTGAGATACGGGCCGGGATTGCCCACAAACGATGGCCCGGCATCGACCCAGGCGTCACCAAAATAAAACAAGGCTCCCTTGGGCGGCCAAGGCCCTCCATTAAACAAGGATGTGGATGGCTTGATAACCCGCCGCGTCTGTGTTTTCTCGCCCGCCAGCAGTGCCAGCACCATCGGTTGGCGGAAGGGGATGGGGTGCGCTTTGATGGCAGCAGTCATAGTTTAATGTCGTCCAACGCTTTATAGGCAGCTATCATCCTCACCACATCGCCAGAAGCTAGCGCGTCAATGCCCTCATTAATCGCAGGGCGTATGACAAGCTGTATGGCCGGTTCCCCCGCAGCACCAATTAATTGATACGCGGGAAGTACCTGTTCTTGCGCCCACTTTATCTTCTCTGGCAATGCATCCGCTAAGCTGGCCATCAGCCCCTTCCCTCTAGCTGCTTGATGGCTTGATCGGCGACGAGTTTCATTTCTTCATATGCGTATGAGACCGCGAAGAAGGCACCGTCCTCGGCCGTAGGGCCGCCAGTGCGCGAGGCCACGAGCTGGCCCATGGACTCTTGTGCAGCCGCAACGCCACGCTGCGCCCGCTCATAGGCTTTGCGGAGGTCGGTGGGGGTCATGACACGCGCTTCTGGTGTTCAAAAGACTGCTGCGTATAGAACGCCACCATATTGATGACGTTCTCGGCAATCTGTTGCACTGCCTGCGGGTGCTTTGAACCAGCCGTGAAAACGATCATGTTGGCAATCGCATTGGCGAATGCGTCAAGCAGCATCACCATCCGATCTGAATGTTCAGACGGGCCGCCAGCGTTTTGTATAGACTGTATTTCCGCTTTAAAGAAGTCCACAACCGAAATGACAAAGGGATCGTCATTCACCTCAAACCCGTCCGGTATATTAATCTCAGCCATCACGCGGCACCTCTTTCAATATCTTTTAGGAACTTGCGGCAGAGGCGGTGGGCTGCGCGGTAGCTCACTTTTCGCTCAAAGGTTCGAATGTGACAGGGAGCGAAATGAGGCACTCTACCAAACAAGCGCAGCTTGTGGTTCCCTCTGCCAAGACCGGCCAGTGATAATGAACTGAGACCGATCCTTCCGGATGCTCAAAAATGGTGGTGCAGTGGCCAGTCGCCGACGTTCCCCATTCAGGTAGGCAGCTATACCGCATAAAGCCGCGAGACTTGATCAAGCGACTGAAGAGGTGCGAAGCATAATCAGCCATCTTGCCCATCACCCCACCTCTGGCATTTGCGCATGAGACTGGCCGTCTAGCATCTTCAAAGCCCTCCTTTTCCCAACCCGCCAAACATCGGGCTCATCATCCACATGCAGCGCCTCGGAGGTACGTAGGCTGACCTCTTCATAGACCCATTTTTCAGCGAAATAGCTGGCACCAACACTTGTGCCGGTCGGCGGTGGACAGCATTCACCCGGCGCCCAATCGCCCCATTGTTTGAAGAAAAACGGGACATGGTGGCGTGCGCAGTCATCGCGTATCTGGCGCGCCCAGTCGGGATACATCGGCCGCGCGCCACCGCCGCTTTCGCCGCCGACGATGACCCAGTCTAAATAGGTTCCACCATCTTCGCAGGGCAGGGCTGAGCACGATCCTCGCGGCGCCCCTCGCTCTAGGGTTTGCAGGTCAATCGGTCCCAAAAGTGGCTCGCAGCTTACAAACCGGACAGCCGCGGGCGTGTCCAGAAGCAACGGGATGCGCTCATTGGCGCGCGCCTGGTCTTCAGCGGAGACGCCAAGCCAAACATTGGGGAGTGGCCACCATCTCGCACGTGGACCAACTGCAGCGCCACACTGGCGCATCACTGTGCTGATGGACGCTGCTGGCTTTGGTCCCAACCGTTGCATGGCTTCGCCTACACAGTTCATAGACTGCGAAGAAAACATATATCTGCGCATCCGCTCCGCCCGCTTGGTTAGCACTTGGAACGTGTGCTGTGGGCACAGCGCCATCACCGCGAAGACACTGTCAATCCATTGATAATGTGCATTCTCATGGAACAAATCACCCATGGAGTTGACGAAATAGAGCGTTGGCTTTTTGCGCTTCAGCGGCGTTAGCAGCGCTTTCTCATTCAGGCGCATTTCGCCCGTCCAAACCGGGCCAGATTTGCTTGGCTTGGTGAGGCCCTTATAGGCGTCCGTATGCTTGAGCCGCGTGCCGGCGCAGCGCATGGCATAGCAATTGGTGCAGCCTGGGCTGATGACGCTGCAGCCCACAATCGGGTTCCAAGATTGCTCGGTCCATTCGATTTTGGTCATCAATCGAGCTCGTCTTCAGAGTCTAGGACATCGCCAAACGCCGCCATCACCTCAGCATCTGTGACACCGTCGAACCTGCGACAAGCGTACAGTACGGCGCGATGAATGCACACTTTGGAAAGGGCCTCAAGCAACACTTGACGAGCGGAATAGGAAAAAACAGAAGACAGC
>CAKZYD010000257.1 GCA_937884085.1 uncultured Sphingomonadales bacterium
ATTTGCACTCTATCGAAGCCAAATATGGCCGCGCGCGCAGTGGCATTTGGCATGCTCGCCGGCTCGATCTCGATATTGTGGATTACGCAGCCGACGTCACACCGCAGTGGCAGCGCCAAGCCCGCCGGATGTGGCCGCCGCGCGCGATAGGTTTTTCAAGCACCCCGCTCACGTTGCCCCACCCCAGAGCGCATCAGCGGGCATTCGTCCTGCTACCGCTCCATGAACTGTGCCCCAATTGGCTCCATCCCGTCTTTCAAGTGACGGTCGCCCGGCTCATCAAAGGGCAAGCGCTGTTGGGTATTCGCCGTCTTGGACCCCTCACTCTTTGACTTATCGAGATATTAGGACTATGTGACGCTTATCAGAGACAGATGTCTCATTTCAGACATGTGAAGAGAAGGCAGAGAGTGCGATGGCCCGCGTCACCGTTGAAGATTGCATTGAAAAAGTAGACAGCCGATTCGACTTGGTCTTGATGGCCGCTGAGCGCGCCCGGGAAATCTCCTCCGGCAGCACACTGACCGTTGATCGCGACAATGACAAAAACCCAGTCGTGGCCTTGCGCGAAATCGCCGAAGAAACTCAAAATCCGGCTGACCTGGAAGAGATGCTCATCGAATCGCACCAGCGCTTTGTGGAAGTCGACGAGCCGGAAGAAGATGGCCTGCCCATGTCTGTGCCAGCCCCGCAGCCGCAAACCCGCGACGGCCGCATCGGCTAAAGACGGCCTCATGCGCATCACCTGTGGGTGATAAAAGCGCTGCTTTTCTTTCAAAGGGCCAATATACTCAGACTGCAGGAAAGGACTTGCGCTCAGCACTGGCTTTGCGCAACCCTTAGTCTTTTAATGTTAGGTGCCTTAAGCGATGGCGGTTCTGCGCCAATATGAGCTGATTGAGAAGGTGAAGTCCTACGACCCGGAGGTCGATGAGGAGCTTCTCAACCGCGCGTATGTCTTCACCTTAAAGGCCCATGGCTCCCAGCAACGCCATTCCGGCGACCCCTATTGGTCTCACCCCATAGAAGTGGCCGGCATCCTGACGGACCTGCGCATGGATGGGGACACCATTGCCACAGCCATTCTGCACGACACGTTAGAAGACACGGTTGCCACAAAGGATGAGATTGACCAGCTGTTCGGCAGCGATGTGGCGCGGCTCGTCGATGGCGTCACTAAACTTAGCCAGATTGAAATCCCTTCCAATGCCTCGCGCCAGGCCGAAAGCTTCCGCAAATTCATTTTCGCAATGGCTAAGGACATTCGGGTCCTCCTGGTGAAGCTGGCCGACCGGCTGCACAATATGCGCACCTTAGAGCACCACCCCAAGGAAGCCTCGCGCCGCCGCATCGCGCAGGAAACGCTCGATATCTATGCGCCCTTGGCAGACCGCATCGGCATGTATGAAATCAAGGATGAGCTCAGCGCTATTGCCTTCCGCACGCTCTATCCCGAAGCTGAGAAATCCATCCTCTCCCAGCTGGACCGTTTGCGCGAACAAGGCGATGTCGTCGTCAAAGATGTTGTGGCAACCATAGAGCAGCACCTCGGAGACGCGGGCATTGCAGCGGTTGTGATTGGGCGCGAGAAAAAGGCCTACTCAATTTATCGCAAGCTGCAGGAAAAGCGCATTCAGCTTGAACAGCTGGCCGATGTGGTCGCCTTCCGCGTCATCGTGGAAAACCAAGCCGATTGCTATAAGGCGCTGGGCGTTATCCACGATATCTGGCGCTGCACGCCGGGGCGCTTCAAAGACTATATCTCCCAGCCCAAGCCCAACGGGTATCGCTCGCTCCATACAGCTGTGTTCGGCCCAGGCCGCCGACCCATCGAAATCCAAATCCGCACCCATGATATGCATGCCATTGCTGAGCGCGGCGTGGCGGCGCATTGGCGCTATAAGGGCCGCGCGATGTCAAACGAACATGGGTCAAACGGACATGGCAAGGACTTGCCCGACTATCCCTGGCTGCGTGACTTGCTCGAAATGAGCGAAACCACGCTGAGCGCGGAAGAGTTCTTGGAAAACACCAAGCTGGCGATGTTTGAAGACCAGGTTTTCTGCTTCACGCCCAAGGGCCGTCTTGTCACCCTGCCGCGCGGGGCAACCACCATTGATTTCGCTTATGCCGTGCACACAGATGTGGGAAATACGTGCGTAGGCGCCAAAGTGAATGGCCACATCGTCCCGCTGCGTAGAGGCCTGCGCAATGGGGACCAAGTGGAAATCCTGCGCTCAAGCGCGCAAAAGCCGGCGCCAGTGTGGCTCAATATTGCTAAAACGCCAAAAGCCCGCGCGGCGGTGCGCAAATCCTTGCGCCAGCGCGACCGGGAGGGCTTTGTGAAGTTGGGGCGGTCGCTGGTCGACTACGCACTGGAGCGGCTTGATTTGGAAGCACCGCCCAAGGCTTGGGACCGCGTCGTTGCCGCGCATGATATGACGGATCAGGAGGATATTCTGGAGAAAGTCGGCCGCGGCGAACTCCAAGAATCGGACCTCGTTCTCGACCTCTTTCCGCATCTGCGTGAAGGCAGTGAGGCCGAGGGCGTGCTGCCCACCCGCCGCGCCCAGGATGCGCCCTTACCGATCAAAGGCGCCGGCGATGAAGTCGCGCTCAAACTGGGCGAGTGCTGCATGCCGCTGCCTGGCGACCGGCTGGTCGGCATTCGCCTCATGGGGCAGGGGGTTGTCGCTCACACAATTACGTGCAGCGCGCTAGAAGCCTTTGCCGATGTGCCAGAACGCTGGATTGATTTGCAATGGTCGTCTGAAGCTTTAAACAGCCAGTCGCTGGACTATGAAGGCCGTCTGTCTCTGACCCTTTATAATGATCCAGGCGCGCTTGCGCAGGTGGCAACCACCATCACAGAAGGCAGCGGCAATGTGGTCAATCTCAAGATTTTGGACCGCGACCAGAAGATTTATACCATGATCGTCGATATCGCCGTCAAGTCGCTGCAGCATCTCACCGATTTGCTTATCTCGCTGCGCGGTCTGCCCATTGTCAATTCAGCTGAACGGGCGCAAGATTAACTGTGATATAAACATGAGTCTGGAGGGGATGGCGTTGGATACTGATGCTGTGATGGAGGAGTTTCGCAGGGCTGGCGCGCTGCTTGAAGGGCATTTCATTTTGTCCTCAGGCCTGCATAGCTCGCGCTACCTACAATGCGCTTTGGCCATGTCTGACCCAGCGCGGGCTGCCCGGCTTTGCGGCGCCTTGGCAGCGAACGTCACCGCGGCGGGTTTTACGCCGGATATTGTTGTCTCCCCGGCCATGGGCGGTGTGGTTGTCGGCTATGAAATGGGCCGGCAGCTTGGGCTGCGTGCGCTCTTTACAGAGCGCGTTGAAGGCAGCTTCGTGTTTCGCCGCGGCTTTGCGCTGGAGGAGGGCGCAAGGGTGCTCATGGTGGAAGATGTCGTCACCACGGGTCTGTCATCGCGCGAGTGTATTGAAACCATCACGCAAAATGGTGGCAACGTCATTGCCGGGTGTTGCCTGATCGATAGGTCTAACGGCGCAGCAGACATCGGTGTGCCACTAGTGTCTCTTGCGCGCCTTGATGTGCCGACTTATGCAGCAGATGATTTGCCGGAATCGCTTGAGAGTTTACCAGCAATTAAGCCCGGTAGTCGCAGTTTAGCCGCGCGAACGTAGAAACAACGGGTGTGGCCTGGCGCAAAGCCAGCCAACCAAGTGAGGGAGAGAGCCAGCGGTGCTATTCCGGCCGCGCAAACCACGGACCTTTTTAACCCGCATTGGTGCCTTTTTTTGGCCCAAGGGCGGCTTTGCTCGGTCTGTGGAATATGTGCGCCATCGCCTTGGCCGCCTGCCCGATACGCCCCATCGACTGGCCGCCGGCTTTGCCTCCGGCGTTGCCTGCTCTTTCACACCGCTGATTGGGCTTCATTTCGTCCTGGCTGCGTTGCTGGCGCTCACGCTGCGCGGCAATCTTGTTGCTTCGGCCTTTGGAACGATTGCGGGCAATCCGTGGACCTTCCCGTTTATTTGGTCGATCACCTATCTCCTGGGCTCATCTGTCACTGGTCTCGGGGCCGGTATGGACCCCTTTGATGAGCTGCAGATCGCCACTATTTTATCAAATCCATGGGGCGTCTTCGGTCCTATCCTGACGCCGATGTTGGTGGGCGCAATCCCCTTAGCGGTGGCGTCCTGGTGCGCGACCTACCTTCTGCTTGTGCGTTTCTTCCGCTTTTACCGCGCCAAGCGGCGCGAGCGGATTGCCCGGCGGCAACGCCAGCGCATGAAAACCGCATGACGGACAAGCCCAACTATCTTCGCCTTGGGATCAACATCGACCATGTGGCGACCATCCGTAATGCGCGTGGCGGGCGTCATCCTGATCCGTTGCGGGCGGCCCGCTTGGCCGCTGACGCAGGTGCAGACGGTATAACGGCGCATTTGCGCGAAGACCGGCGCCATATCTCTGATGAGGATATTGCGCGGCTGAGCAGCGAAATTGATTTGCCGCTCAACCTGGAAATGGCTGCCACGGCAGAGATGCTGGCCATCGCTGTGCGTCACCAGCCGCATGCCGCGTGCATTGTGCCAGAGAAGCGCCAAGAAGTGACGACCGAAGGCGGGCTTGATGCGGCCAGCGCTGTTCCAGAGCTGACGCATTTTCAAAAAACCTTATCCGCGGCAGGGTCTCGCGTGAGCCTCTTTATCGATCCCGATGAGAAGCAGATTGAGGCTGCCGCTGAAATCGGCGCCCCGGTGATAGAGCTGCACACGGGTCAATACTGCGATACCCAGGGCCAAGCCCGGCAGGCAGAATTGGAGCGCATTAAAGCGGCAGCCAAGCATGCCCATGCGCTTGGCCTCGAAGTCCATGCCGGCCATGGGCTGAGCTTTACCAGCGTTGGACCGATTGCGGCCATTCCAGAAATTCGAGAACTGAACATTGGTCATTTCTTGGTCGGGGAAGCGATTTTGATTGGCTTTGATGCTGCGATTTTTAATATGCGGCGCCTCATGGATGCCGCGCGGGGCGGCGTCTAGGCTCATGTTGGTGCTCGGCTTCGGCAGCGACATGATTGATATCAATCGCATTGACGCCAGCATTGAGCGCTTTGGTGCGCGCTTCATCAACCGCATTTTCACCGATATCGAGCAAGCCAAATCGGACAAGCGCGCCAAGCGGGCCGCCAGCTATGCCAAGCGTTTTGCTGCTAAAGAAGCCTGCTCTAAGGCGTTGGGCACTGGCCTTAATAATGGCGTTTTCTGGCGGGATATGGGCGTTGTGAACTTACCTGGCGGAAAACCAACCATGCGCCTCACTGGTGGGGCGGAGGCGCGGCTTGCGCATCTGACGCCCGATGGCTTTGCCGCCCAAATCTCGCTGACCATTACGGATGATGACCCCTGGGCACAGGCGCAGGTTCTCATCACAGCCGTACCGCACGATATGGCACATCTCATTCATGGCTAAGCGGACCGTCAGATTGACTTCCCCCATGGTTCATGCGATTTGCCCGCCTTCTTTAAAGAAAGAGCTTTGACGCCCCCCTTCATGTCTGACGCATCACCAACATCCACTGCCTCCCGCCCGGCCAAGCCGGAAAAAGAGGAGGAAAGCTGGGCCGATATCCTCAAGACGCTGGTCTATGCCGTGCTTATCGCGCTGTTTCTGCGGACGGTGTTTTATAAGCCGTTTTCTATTCCGTCAGAATCCATGCTGCCGAACCTGCTCATAGGCGACTATCTTTTCGTCTCGCAATTTTCCTACGGCTATAGCCGTTTCAGCTTGCCGCTTGGGCCGCCGCTGTTTTCTGGCCGAATTTTTGACACCCCGCCAAAGCGCGGCGATATCGTCGTCTTTAAGCTGCCGCGTGATGATCGCACAGATTATATCAAGCGCGTCATCGGCCTGCCCGGCGATGAAATCCGCATGGTGCACGGCGTCCTCGTCATCAACGGCAAACCGGTCAAGAAAGAGCGGATTGATGATTTCGTCATCCCCGTCACCGGCAATACCGATTGCCGCGACCGCCCACGCTACCGCGTTGCCCTCGCAGACGGCACGCTAGCCTGCAAATACCCACGCTACCGTGAAACCCTGCCCGGCGGACGCACCTACCAGGTGCTTGACCTGGACCCCGAAGGCCCATCCGACACCATCGGCCCCTGGATTGTGCCCGACGGTCATTATTTCATGATGGGCGACAACCGCGATGCCAGCCTGGACAGCCGGCGCCCCATCTCTATCGGCGTTGGCTTTGTGCCTTTTGAAAATCTCGTGGGCCGAGCGGAGATCATCTTCTTTTCAACCGATGGCAGCGCAAAACTGTGGACCCCTTGGCGCTGGATACAAGCCGCGCGCTTTGACCGGTTATTTGATTCCCTGCGCCGCGACCATCAGGACTGATGGG
Organism: uncultured Sphingomonadales bacterium; assembly: GCA_937884085.1. Classification (GTDB taxonomy): domain Bacteria; phylum Pseudomonadota; class Alphaproteobacteria; order Sphingomonadales; family CAKZYD01; genus CAKZYD01. The sequence continues at coordinate 6,396 of CAKZYD010000257.1, forward strand.
CCAGAGGTATGGGCGACAGCGCACACACTTGGGCGCAGCGGGTTCTCAGCCACAGCTTTGACAATCAGGCGCTCCTGCGCGAGGCGGTGACACACCCGTCGCTGGCCGGCGGCCCTTCTTACCAACGGCTCGAATTCCTCGGCGATAGAGTGCTCGGCCTCGCCGTCGCGCAGCGTTTGCTGGAAAGCTATCCAGAGGAAAGCGAAGGGACCATTGCGCGGCGGTTCGTAAAGCTGGTGCGCAAGGAAACCCTGGCTGCCATCGCCCGCGACATCGGCGTGCCCGATATCATCCAGCTGGAAAGTGCTGCCCGCCAAGCTGGCATCCACAAACAAGACGGCGTTTGCGCCGACGTTCTAGAGGCTTTGCTGGGCGCGCTCTATTTGGATGCTGGCCTGGGCGCCGTGACGCAGTTCATCAGCGCTTATTGGGGTGACCTCATGGCGGCTGAAGCGGGCGCCACCCGTGACCCCAAAACGCGCCTGCAAGAATGGGCGCAGGGGCGGGGCCTACCCTTGCCGCACTATGAGGTGGTGTCCCAGGATGGCCCGGACCACGCACCCACTTTCACCATCCGCGTGACGGTGGAAAGCAGCGCGCCTGTGGAGGCATCCGGCAATTCTAAACGCTTGGCAGAAAAAGCCGCAGCAGACGCACTTTGGATAACGCTCCAAAAGGGCAGCACATGACGCTCCAGAACACCGCCGTCGTCGCCAATATCGGTGCGCCCAATGCAGGCAAGTCAACGCTCGTCAACCAGCTCATCGGCCTGAAAGTCGCCATCGTCAGCCACAAAGTGCAGACAACGCGCGCACGGCTCATGGGCGTCCTAACTGAAGACGACACCCAGCTCGTCCTCATCGACACGCCCGGCATTTTCAAACCGCGCCGCCGCTTGGACCGCGCCATGGTGGCAGCCGCTTGGGGCGGGATTGAGGACGCCGATGCCACCATCCTCCTCATCGATGCCGCGCGCGGCCTGGATGGGGCGAGCGAGGCTATTTTAAAAACGCTCAAAGACCGGCGGGTGCCGGGCCTTATTCTGTGCCTCAATAAAGTTGATGCTATGAAAGGCCATGACAAGCTGCTCGCGCTGACCGCTGAGGCCAATGCGAAAGCGGACTTTGACGACACCTTCATGATTTCCGCCAAAACCGGCGATGGCCTCGATAAGCTTATGGAGACCTTAAAGACCCGCGCAAAAGAAACGCCATGGCTGTTCCCAGAGGACCAAGTTACGGACGTGAACAACCAGCTCCTCGCGGCAGAATTTACCCGCGAACAGATTTACGCCCGCCTGCACCAAGAACTGCCCTATGCGTTGTCCGTGGAGACGGAAGAGTGGCAGGTCGAAAAGAAGCGCATCTTCATCCGGCAAGTCATCCTGGTCGCCCGCGACAGCCAAAAAGGCATCGTCATCGGCAAGGGCGGTACCCAACTGAAAGCCATTGGCGCTGCGGCGCGCGCTGGCATGGAGGCCTTGTTTGAACGCAAGGTGCATCTTGAGCTGTTCGTCAAAGTCCAGCCCAATTGGAGCGAAGACCGCCAGCATTTGGCCGCCTTGGGGCTCGACTGGGTCGAATAGCAGTGGAGTGGACAGCCGAAGGCACGCTGTGCACCGCCTCAAAACACGGCGAAAACGGCATCATCGCCAAAATCTTCACGGCAGACCATGGCCTCGTCGCTGGGTATGTGCCAGGCGGTATGGGGCGGCGCATGCGGCCTATCTTAGAGCCTGGCAACGACGTCAAAGCCCGGTGGCGCGCTCGGCTAGCCGACCATCTCGGCACCTACCAAGTGGAACTTATCACGCCCCGCGCGGCCCAATTGATGCCAAAGCCGCTGCATCTAGCCGCCATGACCAGCCTGCTCACTACGCTCGCACAGTGCTTGCCAGAGCGCGAAGCCTATCCAGCCCTAAAGGCCGGCCTAGATGCTATCCTCACCGTCATAAGCGCGCCTAGCAGCGACGCCGCCATCTTAGGCGCTGCCGTCATCCGTTTTGAGGTGGAACTCCTCTCCGCCTTGGGCTTTGCGCTGGATTTGGCCCATTGCGCTGCGACCGGGCAAACAGAGGAGCTCATATACGTATCGCCAAAAACGGGCCGGGCTGTCAGCCAAGAGGCAGGCGAGCCTTATCGTGACAAGCTGCTCGCCTTGCCCCAGTTCTTGCTTGGCAGCCAAGCAGGTCCGGTTGATGCAGCCGCCTTAAGCCAAGGCTTCCAGCTGACCGGCTATTTTATAGACCGCTGGGTGTTAGAGCCCCAATCGCGCGACGTGCCCGCTGCGCGGCGCCGGTTTGAACACCTGCTTGAGAAGGCCCCGCCTTGATGTCGCCTCCGTGTCCGTCACAGAGGCCCTGAGTGTCCGCTTCGGACGCTAACTATCGGATATAGATGCCCAGAACACGAGTAGGACAAGCCGTGGAATGATGAGGGTGTCTTTGGCAGTTTGAGCCCTTAGTTGCGATCCACCCCACGCGTCATCTCTGTGCTTTTCACAGAGACCCATTCCAGAGAGGCGTCAGTATTAGATGAGATCGTGCCGCAAGTCGTTCCAAAGGGGATTAGCGTCTTCAATTGCATTAATTTTCCACTGGCGAGGCCATTTCTTAATGGTTTTCTCCCGCGTGATAGCTCTTTCGATTTCACCATGTTCTTCAAACCAGACGAGGCGTTTGCAGCCGTGTTTTGCGGTGAAAGTAGACCCAATTCCATTGATATGTTGATCAACGCGGTGCGCCAGGTCTGATGTCACGCCTACGTAAAGCGTACCGCCTTTCTTAGACGCCATCATGTAGACAAAGCCGCCAGCCATGTGAGGACAGTCTCAGGAATGGGTCCCTGTGACAAGCACAGGGATGACGGTGTTGGGGATGTCCGCAAGGTCCCAAAACCGGCAACACGTTAAAACACCCCACAAATATGGTGATGCTTAGAAATTAGGTGGCCGGCAGCCTTCAAATCGTGCGCTAAATGGTCGGCCCCACGGACATATAGAGACCAGTTCACGGCCATACAGCCAGGCGAGATGATCGGCGGCGTCTCTTGAGTGAAACGTCTGTCGGTCACATGCCTGGCTTGTGGTTTTTTGGCTAGCCTGAAGCGCGTCTGGCCGGATATGCGCGATGGGCCAGCGTCGCTTAGGCCTTGCAGGCGCAGCCGGCGTGATCACAGCCTGAGCTGTTTGGATGGCCATTGGCGCATTCATCGCTGCAATAGTTTTTGCCGTCTTTGTTGATGGCGTCGGCGATGTCAACGATGCACACGCAGGGTTCGCAAGCGCATTTTTGTTGCGTTACGGTTGGCATAAAAGCGTCTCCTATTCGGTGTCGTCCGGGTCTGAATGGACGTGGGTGAAGAAATGCTCGATCATGATGTTCAGAACGTTATGCACGCAGGCGTCTGCCATTGTGTAGAACACCTGTTTGCCGCGTCTCTCGGATTTCAAGATACGCGCGGATCGAAGCAAGCGAAGATGATGGCTGGTGAGGGAGGCCGACAGACCGAGTGTGTCGGCAATGTCGCCCGCGGCCCGCTCTTGATCCATACACGCGGTGACGATCGACAAGCGCGTCGGGTCTGCCAGCAAACCGAAAATTTCGGCCAGCTCCGTTGTTTGGTCAAGGGTGAGATCATCAGTCATCATCGCTAACATTTAAACAACTATTCAATTGTTTGCAAGATTTAATTGTAGGCGCTGCTCCGGCCAGAGAAGCCCGTCCCGCAATGTGAAAACCCGCACTGTAAAAACGGCGAGGTAAAATAAGGTGAGGGCGAAAAGAAGTGGCGGGTAGGCCTCAAATCGCATATTTAGTGTCTAAGCCTCAAAGACACACAAGGACCAGTCCATGGCCACGGAGTCAGACGAAAGCATTCGCGATGTTTCTTTTACGGAAAGCTTGTCTGAAAAATATCTCGCTTATGCGCTGTCGACCATCATGTCGCGCTCCTTGCCGGATGTGCGCGATGGGCTGAAGCCGGTGCATCGGCGGCTGCTTTATGCCATGCGGCAGCTCAAGCTTGATCCGTCTTCTGGCTATAAGAAATGCGCCCGGGTCGTGGGGGATGTGATTGGTAAATATCATCCCCATGGCGACCAGTCTGTCTATGACGCCATGGTGCGCCTGGCGCAGGATTTCTCCGTACGCTACCCGCTGATCGACGGGCAGGGCAATTTTGGCAATGTGGACGGCGATAACGCGGCGGCCATGCGCTACACGGAGGCGCGGCTAACGGAATTCGCGCGCATTTTGATGGATGGCCTCGCCGAAGACGCCGTCCCATTCCGCGAGACTTAAGCTGGCGTAGAGACCGCGCCCGTCGTCTTCCCCGGCGGCTTTCCCAATCTGCTGGCCAATGGCGCGAGCGGCATTGCCGTGGGGATGGCGACGTCCATTCCGCCGCACAATTTGGCTGAGCTGTGTCAGGCGATGATCTTGCTCATCGACAAGCCGCACTGCGCGCATGATGCGCTCATGTCCTGCGTGCCAGGACCGGATTTCCCCACGGGCGGCATCATAGTGGATACGCCTGAAGTGCTGGCGAGTGCCTATGAAACAGGGCGCGGGGCTATCCGGGTGCGGGCGCGGTGGGAAAAGGAAGATACCGGGCGGGGGACCTACCAGGTGGTGGTGACGGAAATCCCCTATCAAGTTCAAAAAGCCAAGCTGATTGAGAAGATTGCCGATCTCATCAACGCGCGGAAAATCCCAATCCTGGCCGATGTGCGTGATGAATCGACGGAAGATGTGCGCATCGTCCTAGAGCCCAAATCTAAGAATGTGGATGCTGACATTCTGATGGAAGGCCTGTTCCGGCTAACGGATTTGGAAACGCGCTTCTCGCTCAACATGAATGTGCTCGATGGCGGGCGCACACCGCGTGTCATGGGCCTGCGCGAGGTCCTCACCGCGTTTATCGACCATCAGATTGATGTTCTCATCCGCCGTAAGCGCTTCCGCCTTGGCAAGATTGAGCAGCGCCTTGAAGTCTTGGGCGGCTATATCATTGCCTACCTCAATCTCGATGAGGTCATCCGCATCATCCGTGAGGAAGACGAGCCTAAGACCGAGCTCATCAAGGCCTTCGACCTAACGGACGTCCAAGCCGAAGCCATCCTCAATATGCGCCTTCGCTCCTTGCGTAAGCTGGAGGAAATGGAGCTCAAGCGCGAAGACAAGGCCTTGCGGGCCGAGCGTAAGGAAATCAAAGCGCTGCTGGCAGACCCAGAAGCCCAGCGGGGCGTTATCAAAGACGATTTTGCTGCCCTCGCCGAGCGTTTTGGCAAGACCACTGAGATTGGCCGGCGGCGCACAGGCTTTGGCGAAGCGCCGGAGGGTGAGCCGCTTCCCATGGAAGCCATGATTGAGCGCGAGCCGGTAACGGTCGTCTGCTCAGAAAAAGGCTGGATACGCGCCATGAAAGGCCACGGCGTTGCCGCCAGTGACCTCAAATTCAAGGATGGCGACGCGCTTAAATTCATGCTGCCAGCGCAGACCACTGACAAGTTGCTGTTGTTCGCCGCTGATGGGCGCTTTTTCACCTTGGGCGTCGATAAGCTGCCAGGCGGGCGCGGCCATGGGGAGCCGCTGCGGCTGATGATCGATTTAGACCAAGGGGTCGACATCATCGCCATGTTCATTCCGCGCGAAGGGTTGCGGCTGTTGCTCGCCTCGACAGCCGGCAAGGGCTTTCTGGTGGACGCGCAAAAAGTCCAGGCCTCTACCCGCACAGGCAAAGCGGTCATGACCTTGCCGCCGGGCACC
>CAKZYD010000258.1 GCA_937884085.1 uncultured Sphingomonadales bacterium
GGGCGGCATGTCGCCAAACCAGAATTGCGAGAATTTCGGCCAATTTTCCGGCTCAATCCAGCGAGTGTAGAGGAGTACCCAATAAAAGCGCTCTTCGCACATCCGCCCGATGGCATGGGCATAGGCCTTTTGCTCAGCGCTCAGCCCCGCATAGAAATCAACGTCATAGGTCTGCGCCAAATGGCGTTCAATAAAGGTGCTGTCAGCAATAACCTGCGCGCCATCGCGTATCATCGGCAGCTTACCCTTCGGCGTCTTGCGCGGGTCGTTTTCCACCTCGACCGTATAGTCTTGCCCAGACAGCTTCAGCAGGATTTCGGCCTTCATGCAAAATGGGCTAAGATTGGCGACCCCATAGCCGCGCTTGTATTGAACCAAGGTAATTGCCATCACGCCCTCCATGACTGCGTCTATATGCAAATCGCTCTTACAATAATACGGCAGGCCGTTCTATGTTTAGACTACGCCTCTTGTCTCGGAACCGGGCATGGTGCGCCGTACGGCCATGGGTTTAAACTCAAATACTTCGCCGAACACAGGTAAAAAGACCCAATACTTCAACCTATGATAGCAGTCAGCTTCTGATAGTTTACTGTTTTGCAAGCACGCCTTGGTAAGACGTGTTTTCTAAGAAGGCAGGAAAGGTCGGCGGCACATGTATCGCGATGACGTTGTTGAGCGCGCCCGAATGGCTTGTCTGCGCAACTTGAACATTCTGGATACAGCGGCCGATGAACGCCTTGACCAGGTTACCTGCTTGGCAGCTGAGCACTTCGATGTAGCAATATCAGTCCTGTCCCTAGTCGATACAGAACGCCAGTGGTTTAAGTCAAAGGTTGGGTTGGCAGCCTTCCAAACACCACGCTGCCATGCTTTCTGCGACCATACCATCCGCAGCCAAAATGTGATGATTGTTGAGGATGCCACAAAGGACGAACGGTTCGCCAACAACCCATTGGTGTTGGGTGATCCAAATATCCGATTTTATGCTGGAACACCTATCACGATCGACAACACCTATCGTATCGGAAGCCTATGCATCATCGATGCAAAGCCGCGCCAGTTTAAAGATAGAGACGTAGCCAAGCTGGTCTCAATGGGCAAAACTATGGAGCGCCTTATTTCCCAAATCTACTTAACTAGCGATGTACTTGAGCGCCTGGCTGATTTTGCAAATCAGGATGTCGCGGCAAGATGATCGACCTCGATGATTTGAAGGCCATTTGCGACGGGCTGCCTTATCCAATTTTCGCAAAGTCCAGTGAAAATGTCTTTATCTACGGCAATAAGTATTTCAATGATCTTGTCGGCGGCGACAGTTATATTGGCAAAACTGACTATGATTTATGCTCACCGGCTGATGCGGATCTATATTTGGCAGAGGACATGCGTGTCTTTGCTGGTCAGCCTTATGTGCGTCAAACCCGGCTTAGCGAAGACCGGATAAAGCTAACAACCAAATATCCAGTTACATTTAAGGACGGCAGTGTTGGCCTGGTTGGTGTTGTTATCAATGGGCCTGACCGAGCCAGTGGATCAGAAACTGCGTTAACTGAAAACGACAATCAGAGTGAGCACACTTTCGAAAAGGGCAAGGTCGCCGTCCTGGAACGCCTGCTGCTGGACACGGTTCGGGAAAAACGCGAAGCCCTTGACAAAGCCATGACTGACGTTGGCACGGGCCTACGCAACCGCAGTGGGCTGGAGTACGATCTTAACCGTGCCATTGAAGACTGCCGGACGACCGGCAAGAGGTTTGGCCTGGCCTTTAAGGACCTAGACTATTTTAAGCGCATCAATGACCGTCTAGGCCACGAGGCCGGCGACCTTTTACTGCAAGAACTGGCTCGGCGTTATCGGAAGATTGATGACCTTATCAGCGTCGCGCGCTTAGGCGGCGATGAATTCGCCTTTGCCTTTGAGCTGCCGGAAAATGAGGTAGATGTAAACGATTCAGGAGCATGCGAGGTAAAGCAGGTCTTGCAAGAGCCAATCGAGATTGCCGGCCGTACGGTACATATGACTGCGTCCATAGGGGTTGCCGTCTTTCCCATTCACGGCGATGATTTAACCACCCTAAAGCGCAACGCCGATGCCGCGCTTTTGAAGTCAAAGGCGGATGGTCGCAACCGCATGACCATATTTTCAGAAGAGCTGCGCAAAGCGGCCGAACGTCGGCGCATCATTGAAGATGAACTGCCCAAGGCCATTGCCTCGGGCGAGATTGAACCGCATTTCCAACCCATCGTCTGCAGCGACACCAAAGATGTGTTGAGTGTAGAGGCCCTGGCGCGTTGGACACTGCCGCAGTTGGGAGAAATTCCGCCCGATGAATTCATCGAAATCGCTCAAGACTGCGGCCTGCTGAGCCATCTAGATCGCGCGCTCTTTACTCAGGCGGCGATCGCAGCACGCAAATATGTGTTGTCTGGCGATATTCAACAGCTGTCTTTCAATGTCTCGCCGCTGGAGATCACGGAAAAAGGGTTTGCAACCAAGCTACTCAATCAAATTGAGAATGTAGGCCTTGAGCCTCGGCACATCTGCATCGAAATCGTAGAGACGGCAGCAGTGCATGATCTAGATGTGGCCAACGAAAACTTGAACCGGCTACACGATGAAGGCGTGTGTATCGCGCTTGATGATTTTGGGACCGGCTTTTCAAACCTGCGGTCCCTGCTCGATTTGCCACTCGACCGTATCAAAATTGCCCGCTCGCTAATCCGAGACATGGAAGCCAACCCAGCTGTATTCGACTTGTTTCTAACAATTGTCTCTCTGGCTGGCATTCTAGAGGTCTCCATGGTGGCCGAAGGGTTGGAGACAGATTTCAACGCCCTTATGGTGGCCTCCGCTGGCGTCACGCACCTGCAAGGCTTTTATTTTGCCAAGCCTATGAACGTTAAAGACCTGAGCGTCTGGCTGAAAGAGCGCAAATGCGATCGCCCTTTGGATACGCCAAAAGCAGACGATGTGGCGCTTGCCGGTTAACGGCTTGCTGGCGCTAGCCCTGCCGCAACTTGAACGTCAAAACTGTCTCCCCTTTGGCAGGGATAGCCACGTTGAAACGCAGCGTCGACGCATCATCTTCGGCGGCGGTGAGTGAACTCTCCAGCAATTCCGAATTGCGACCAACACGCTGATAAAGTTCAACCGTCACCGGCGCTTCCTTTGCGTTTTTAAGCGTATAGGCCATGGCGATGTCGCGGATTTCGCGGGTGCGGGTTTTGCTGACCAGCGTGTCTTCTACCTTGCGCGATGTGACCGTGACATCAAAGGCTTTGCCCATGGTCAAATCGACGTCATTGCCTTCAGCGGTATGGCGAATCCTATCTTCGCCGACAAACTGGGCAGAGCCCTCGCTATCTGTGCCATAAATGCGCACTACGCCTTTGGGCAGTGGTATGCCAAGATTAGAGGCCGTGTCGTTTTTGAACTCTAGCGCGGATTGCACATTCTGCGGCTCTTTCACCGTGGAAAAGCTATACGCATTATAGCTGTATACCTTTTCAACCGGCACGGAAGCGGCAGTCATGAACGTGACTTGTTTGGTCTGTTTATCGGCAATGGTTGTCGGCTCCGGTAGTGTATACATGTGATAATCACCAACCGCTTCACGCTGCGGCGCGGACCGCTCAACACGTGCAACCGACATGCTCACCGCCTCATAATCGCGCCGCCGCGTGTCAGCATAAACCCGGTTCACATCGCCCGCAATCAGCTGCGTTTTTGCATCCGCAAAGGCCACCCCGGTGTTGTTTGTCAGGGTGATGAGGCCGGTCAAGTCGAGCAGCGTCTCATCCTTTGACAAACTGCCCACATAATCGGCAGACCAACGAATGCCATTTGTCAGATAGGCAAGCTCTAGGCGCTGGTCGCCCGACCGCTCAGCCTCAATGGTCATACTCAGCGTGGGCTTCGCCCGAAGATTGTCCGGGATTTTCTTAAAGACAATGCGGCCAGGGAAATCGCCTTGTATGACTTCAATCTGATTGCCGACTTTCAAGACCGCCGCGCCGCCATTATTGGCCAACACCACCGCATCGCGGGCTTCCATATCGCCGTCATCATCTTCGCGATACAGCGTCACCTCTTGACCGACTGCTTTGTCGAGCAGGCTTTGCGGGCCAATCAGGTCGAAATCAAAATTCTGCTCAATCACCTTCACCGCACCTGAGAGCGCAGCGGTCTGCGGCATTATTCGCGCTGATACTTCCTCAAAACCCAGCGCGGATCGACCCTTGGGAAGCTTTACAAATCGGCTATCGCGGACCATGGCAAGGTCGTTGTTATAAATCGTAATGGCAAGCGCATCGCGGGTTTGCGCCGTCACCATTGTTTGTGCTTGGGCGCTGGTGGATATGACGCTGGCCGACATTGCAATAGATGCCGCTGCTGCTGAAGCCGCCCAAAAAATCTGCGTGACGTGTCTCATATCTAATGTCCTAAGCTGTGGTGTCGTGCTGGATATCCCCGCTGCCGATATGCAAGCTGATGGGAATTCATGGCAAAAGAAAGATTTGTGATGCACGTCGTGCGAGGTAGCCGCGCGGCTTAGAATGGGATGTCGTCATCCAGCGCGGTGTCATCACCCCCCATGCTGCTGCCGCCCATACCGCCGCCGACAGCCGCATTGCGACTACCACCGCTAAAGCTTTCACCGCCGGAATAGCCGCCGTCCATGCCTTGGCCACCGCCTTCGCCGCGCCCGCCAAGCATGGTCAGCTCACCGCGATAGCGCTGCAGCACAATCTCCGTGGTGTATTTTTCAACGCCGCTTTGATCTTGCCATTTGCGGGTTTGCAGTTGGCCCTCAAGGTACACATTTGAGCCTTTGCGCAGATAGTTCTGCGCCACTTTGGCGAGGTTTTCATTGAAGATGACAACCCGGTGCCATTCCGTTTTCTCGCGCCGCTCACCAGTGTTGCGATCGCGCCACTGCTCTGACGTTGCAATTGATAGATTGACCACCGGCGACCCATCGTTCAGCGTTCGCACTTCAGGGTCACGGCCTAGATTGCCCACCAAGATGACTTTATTGACGCTGCCAGCCATGGCATTTTGCTCCCTTATCGCGACGCTGTTAACTGTGATGAACGATAAGCAGTTCAGCGTCGCTGCGCAATCGCAAGCGCATTACTGTGCCAACAGAAAACTGGGGAAAGCTAATATGAAAACACGTGCCACAGCTGCAGCGGCGCTCACGCTCGCGATCATCACAGCCACCGTATCGACCAAAGCCATGGCGCAGGACAACGCCCTATTGCGGGAGTTTGCCGCCCTGCAGGCTGGCAGCTTTACCACCGCTGCTCAAGCGACCGTGAGCCCAAGCTATGCTGTGGTGGAGGCAGAAATCGTCCGCATTTGGCCAGACCGAGACGATGGCGTGTGGATGTATCAAGAGCAAGCCATCCTGGCCGCTGGCGATAAGATTTATAAGGATGGAAAAGCAAAACCCTATTTCCAAAGGGTGTTCCGCCTCTTGGATATGGGCGGTGGCCGCCTTGTCAGAGAGAATTATGAGCTCAAAGACGCAGCGCAAGTTGCCGGCGCCTATAAGAAGAAAACGCCACTGGACGGTCTTTCGCCTGATGACCTCATTCTTGGCGGCTGCGCCAATCAGCTTGAGCGTGTGGCGGATGGGTATTGGCGCGCTCATATCGCGACCTGTCCAAATACCTATCGCGGCGCGACCCATATGACCTCGCTCTCGGTTTACACATCAGACACGCTGGCCAATTGGGACCGCGGCTTTGACGCTGCAGGCAATGTCGTCTGGGGCCCGGAGGATGGCGGCTATATCTTCAAACGCCAAAGCCGTTAGACAAAAGAAAAGCCAGTGCTCAGAAGACACTGAGCGCTGGCTTACGGGGCCATCTTGAGAGAGTGAGATGGCCTAAGCGCGGCGCCGCGCATGCAAAGCAACACCAATCATACCCAGACCGAAGAGCAGCGTCATTCCAGGTTCCGAGACTTCAACAAGCTGCAAGGACATACCGCCTTCGTTGTCGTTGAAATTTGAGTCAGGTCGATAGAAGCGGACCTCCTGCATCTGAGAAAGAGAAAACGCAAAAGGCTGGGCATTGTCAAAGGCTTGGATCGCGGTGGCAAAGCGGTCCGCGCCACTGCCAACACCGATATCGCCGGTGTCTAGGCTGTCGAAACGATAGCTATAGATCCAGCCGCGGCTACAGTTCTCACCGTCACTGTCACAGCTCGTTTCCTGACCCCACGCATTCCATGCAATAAACTGGTCGAGGATAGGATCAACGCGGTAGTCACCAGCGTCCAATGCAATGAAGAATTCATTTCCCGGATCGGTCGCATCTAAATTGATGATGGTCGGCAGAGCGCTAGCCGTGGTCGGCAAAGCAATGCTGGCCAACGCAGCGACCGCAATAACAACACGCTTCAACATAAAAATCTCGCTTACTCGACAGTCTTGACACGCTAAAAGCAAGTATAAGGCCAAACTTATAACATACTGATTATAAATATTTTTTTAAATAAATCAGCGGAATCTTTGGGGAATTTGGCAAGCCCAAGCAACGTCTGGCCGCCTTGTGTGCCAAACTGTGACACATGCCTACGCGTCAGTATCAAAAATCCTGCCGGTCATGCAGCGCGGCGATGCTTTTTTCCCAATGAATACCGTCAAAGCTATGAACTGCCGCTTTGAGCGACTGCCAATCGTCGATGCAGCGATAGGTCACTGCAAAGGCATCGGGGTTGGACCGCGGCACATAAAAGGCCTTCACGCCGCATATCTAGCAAAACAGATGTTTGGCCTTCCCCGTATTAAAGCGATATTCGGACAGGGCCTCATTGCCGCTTAAAAGCTTAAAACGCTCTGCCGGGACAATGATATGGTCATTGCCGCTCATGGCGCAAATTGAGCAATTGCACGTCTCCACATCGACAGCTTCCGGCAAAGCCACTTCAAAGCGCACGGCTTTGCAATGGCAGCCACCAAAATGGGTATGATAGGAGCGCGTCATGGATCGATTGCTCGGTTTCCTGGGTAAAACGCCTGTATGCGACAGGGGCTGCCTTGACCTGGCCCGGTCTCAGCGCCAAGTCAACAGGATGGCTGTGTGAACTGAAAGCACCTCTCGCTTTATGCTTACTGAAATCTCCGTCCGCGGCGCACGCGAGCACAATCTCAAAGACGTGAATGTAGACATTCCACGTGACAAACTGATTGTGATTACTGGGCTGTCCGGGTCAGGCAAATCCTCCCTGGCATTCGATACTATCTATGCGGAGGGCCAGCGGCGCTATGTGGAGAGCCTATCGGCCTATGCGCGGCAGTTCCTTGAGATGCAGCAGAAGCCCGATGTGGACCTGATTGAAGGGCTGAGCCCAGCGATTTCCATCGAGCAGAAAACCACCAGCCGCAACCCACGCTCCACCGTTGGCACCGTCACAGAAATCTATGACTATATGCGCCTGCTCTGGGCGCGCGTCGGCGTGCCCTACTCGCCTGCGACGGGCCTGCCCATTACCAGCCAGACCATCAGTCAGATGGTCGATATCATCATGGCCCTGCCGGAGAAGACACGGCTGTATCTGCTGGCGCCTATCGTGCGCGGCCGCAAAGGCGAATATCGCAAAGAGTTCGCCGAGCTAATGAAGCAAGGCTTCCAGCGGGTGAAAGTGGATGGCGAATTTTATGAGATTGCCGACGTCCCAGCGCTCGACAAGAAATACAAGCACAACATCGATGTGGTGGTGGACCGTGTGGCCGTTCGCGACGGGCTCGAAGCGCGGCTTGCCGACAGCTTAGAAACGGCCCTGCGTCTGGCCGATGGTATTGCCTTTGCTGAATATGCAGATAGCGGTGACCGCATCACATTTTCTGAGAAATTCGCGTGCCCAGAGTCTGGCTTCACCATTGAAGAAATCGAGCCACGGCTGTTCAGCTTCAACAATCCCTTTGGCGCTTGCCCGGCCTGCGATGGGCTTGGCACGTCTATGTTTTTCGATGCGGCCCTGGTTGTTCCCGACGAGAAAAAATCTTTAAAGCAGGGCGCCCTCGCCCCATGGTCCAAGAGCCAAGCGCCCTATTATATGCAGACGCTGCAAGCCCTTGCGCGGAAATATAAATTCTCCATGACAACACCGTGGGAAGAGCTCACCGGCAAGGTTCAAAACATCCTGCTCTACGGCTCGGATGGTGAGAAAATCACTTTCATCTACCAGGACGGTAAGCGCAAATACGAAGTCGAGCGGCCGTTTGAAGGTGTCATTGGCAATATCCAGCGGCGCTACCGCGAAACCGACTCCATGATGATCCGCGAGGAACTCGGCCGCTATCAGACCAGCGCGCCCTGTATGGAATGCCATGGCCAACGGCTACGGCCAGAAGCTTTGGCTGTAAAGCTTGGCGAACAAAAAACCATCAGTGACATTACCGCTTTGTCAGTGGCGGATGCGCTCACCTGGTTTCAAGAGCTTCCCAAAACGCTGACGGAGACCCTAGCCGCCATTGCCGAGCGCATCTTGAAGGAAATCGTCGAACGGCTCGGCTTTCTCAACAACGTCGGCCTCGACTACCTCAACCTATCCCGCAACTCAGGCACGCTGTCTGGCGGCGAAAGCCAGCGCATCCGCTTGGCCAGCCAAATCGGCTCAGGGCTAACTGGCGTTCTCTATGTGCTCGACGAGCCCAGCATTGGTCTGCACCAGCGCGATAATGACCGGCTTCTCGAAACCCTCAAGAACCTCAGAGACATGGGCAACACCGTCTTGGTGGTAGAGCATGACGAAGATGCCATCCGCCAGGCTGACTATGTCATCGATATGGGCCCCTATGCCGGCGTGCATGGCGGCACAGTGGTCGCAAACGGCACGCCTGCAGACATTATGGACCATGATGGCTCTCTCACCGGGGACTATCTCACCGGCCGCCGCTGGGTGCCCGTCCCCGCCGAACGCCGCCAAGCCAAAGGCAAGAAAGGCCGTAGCAAAGGCCAGTGGCTGACGCTCTCGGGGGCCAAAGAAAACAATTTGAAAGATGTGACCGGCTCAATTCCGCTCGGCACCCTCACCTGTATCACCGGCGTGTCCGGTTCCGGCAAATCCACCTTCACCATCGACACCCTGTTCAAAGGCGTCGCCCGCCGCATCAACACGCAAAGCCGTGAAGTCCCAGGCGCGTACGATAAAATCGAAGGGCTCGAATATCTCGATAAGGTCGTCGATATCGACCAGAGCCCCATCGGCCGCACCCCGCGCTCCAATCCGGCAACCTACACCGGCGCTTTCACGCCAATTCGCGACTGGTTCGCCGGCCTGCCGGAAAGCCAAGCACGCGGCTATAAGCCAGGCCGCTTTAGCTTCAATGTGAAGGGCGGGCGCTGCGAAGCCTGCCAAGGCGACGGCGTCATCAAAATCGAGATGCACTTCCTGCCCGACGTCTATGTGACCTGCGACGTGTGCCACGGCCAGCGCTACAACCGCGAAACCCTGGATATCAAATTCAAAGGCAAATCCATCGCCGATGTACTCGACATGACAGTGGAAGAAGGCGTCAAATTTTTCAAAGCTGTGCCAAGCGTGCGCGACAAGCTCGCCATGCTGGAAAAGGTCGGGCTCGGCTACATAAAAGTCGGCCAGCAGGCCACCACCCTCTCCGGCGGCGAAGCGCAGCGCGTAAAGCTCGCCAAAGAACTTGCCCGCCGCTCCACCGGCCAAACGCTGTATATCCTCGATGAACCCACCACCGGGCTCCATTTTGAAGACGTGCGCAAGCTCCTCGAAGTGCTCCACGCCCTTGTCGACCAAGGCAACACGGTGGTGGTGATTGAGCACAATCTGGAAGTTATCAAGACCGCAGACTGGGTATTAGACCTGGGTCCCGAAGGCGGCGACAAAGGCGGGAAGATTATCGCCGCTGGGACACCGGAAGAGGTTGCGCAGACAGACGGCAGCTACACCGGGCAATATCTCAAGGCAGTGCTTGAGAAAAAACCCGACCTTGCCGCAGAGCGCCAGGCGGCTGAGTGACAAGTTATAGAAAACCGTTCAAAGACGCGCTCAAGAGCTTTGCAGAAATAAGCACCCAAATGCGCGTCCCGGGTCGCTCAATACCATTCTGGAGCGGCGCCAGAAATGTTACTGCAAGCACAAGCGCTGTTTGGGCTACACCCAGACTGCGATTCTAGGTACCTTGATAAACGTATACGCCAGGAAACGAACGATGACCTCGACAGCAAAATCCTCAGGCAAGCCTCGCCAGGCGATGACACTTGAGGCCCTGGCCGCAAAAATCGCGGTTCAGCGGCTCCAGATGGACATCGACGATGACGCGCTTCGCAATCGCGGGAAAAATCGCACCGAGGCGAAGCGGACACTTCTGAAGCAGATCCATGAAAAACGGAGCTGGTAGGCATTAGCACGATGCCCAAAAATGGCCAGCACGACCTGAAAGTCTACTACAACTCAGCCTGCCCGGTTTGCAAAGCGGGCATTGAGCGCGAGCGCGGCCACTTTGAACAAAGCAGCGCCAGGGATGACGTGGAATGGATTGACATTGCATCGGACCCAGACGCGCTCGCGCCATTGGGCCTAGACATCGATGATGTTCGCCATTCTTTGCATGTGGCACAGGGCGGCAAAATGCACGTGGGCGCAGACGCCTTTATCGCCTTAGCGGACAAAGCACCTGGGCAAGGCTGGCTAGCGCGGTTGTTCGGCCTCCCCGTCCTCAGACCGCTGGCACAGATTGCGTATAACCGCTTTGCCGACCTGCTTTTTTGGTGGAATAAACGCAAGGGCCGCTGGTAGTCTTCTCCATGACCTTGAACAACTTGGAATGCCCGTCATGAACGCTGCGACCGCTAGTCTTTTAAATGGTTTCTTGCTGATTGCGCTGTCCATGTGGGGTTACTACGCCTCGACCTCCCCATCTCCGACCGCGCTGATCCCGACCCTTGTGGGGGCGGTGCTTTTGCTGTGTTACCCGGGGGTCAAGAAGCACAATAAGCTGATTGCCCATATTGCTGTTGCGCTGACCTTGCTTGTCCTCATCGCACTCGTCATGCCCATGCGCGGCGCCATCGGGCGCGGCGACGGCGCGGCGATTGCCCGGGTCGGCATCATGTGGGGCAGCACGGCCTATGCCCTGTTTTATTTCATCAAGAGCTTTATCGACGCGCGCAAAGACAAAGCCTGAGGCTCAGCCCCGATGACGACCCAGATGATGCGTTTGACTGCTCAGGCATGGCAGCAAAACAGCGCACTATATGAGAAAACGCTGGCTCATCCGTTTAACCAGGAGCTGGCAGCAGGGACGCTCAGCAATGAGCGGTTTCGGCATTATATGGTGCAGGACGCGCATTATCTGGAGGGCTTTGGCCGCGCGCTCGCCTTAGTGGCCGCGAAAGGCTGGACGGCAGACCATGTGGTGCAATTCGCCAAAGCGGCAGAAACCGCCATCATCGTTGAGCGTGGGCTCCATGCCGACTATTTTTCTGCATTCGGCATCAGCCAGGCAGACTTTGAGGCAGCCGAACGCTCCCCTACCTGCGAACACTATATCAGCTTCTTGCTGCGTATGGCAGCGCTTGAGCCTTTTGAAGTCGGGCTTGCAGCGCTCCTGCCCTGCTTCTGGATTTACCGTGAGGTCGGCAAGGCCATCCACGCAGAGCAGCACGAGGGCGCAAACAACCCCTATGCAGCCTGGATTGAAACCTACGCAAGCGATGATTTCGACGCTGCGGTCGACGCGGTTATCGCCGCTGTGGATGACGTGGCGGAGACCACATCCGCGCGCAACAGGGCCGCAATGCTGCAAGCCTATCAACGCTCAGCTCAGCTTGAATGGATGTTTTGGGATAGCGCTTATCAGCGTGCGAAATGGCCAATACCATAAGGGCTAAGGCACCAAATCTACGCCCCTGAAAAAACCCTCGATTATTCAAATCGATAAATTCGGTTCGACTGATGGGGCAGACCATAGCATCTTCATATCTGCACGTTGCTCTTGCCCCCACGCATGGCCGATGTTGCAGCATCAAGTGCAGCAAAAACACGTGCAGATGACGCATTTTTGAGGGAAGAAAGGTATAATATCATGCTTCGCACAACAGTCTCCGCCATTGCTTTGGCCTGTATCGCGTTTCCATCCATAACCTCGGCAC